>NZ_JBEZZB010000050.1:0-58311 GCF_040638955.1 Actinoplanes sp. NPDC024001 | reverse complement strand
ATCCAGCCGCCGACCCGCTCGATCCAGTCGGCGCTGCTGGTGAGCCGGTCCGCCCTCTACGACGCCCCGCTGCTGCTCACCAACGGAGCGGCGGACGCGGCGCACGTGACGGCGGCGATGCGCGGCGCGACGATGGCGCACGTGGCCGCGCACGGGCAGCCGCGCTCGGACAATCCGCAGTTCTCCTCACTGCGGCTGGCCGACGGGCCGTTCACCGTCTACGACCTGGAGATGCTGCGGGAGGCGCCGCGGCACGTGGTGCTGGCCGCCTGCGACACCGGCCGCTCGCACGTGGTCGGCGAGGAGGTGCTGGGCCTGACCTCGGCGCTGCTGAGTCAGGGCACCGAGACGCTGGTGGCGCCGGTGGTGCCGGTGCCGGACGGGGAGACCGCGCCGCTGATGCAGGCCTACCACGCCCGGCTGCGCGCCGGGAACGCCCCGGCCGAGGCGCTCGCCACCGCCCAGCAGCGCAGCCGCGCCGAGGGTGGGCTGCAGCTCGCCGCCGCGGCCGGTTTCGTCTGCCTGGGCGCGGGCCTCAGAGCCGGATCCAGTCGGTGATCACGTCGGCTGTCGCCGACCGCCAGCGCAGCCGGAACGCCTCCGGCGGCACCGCGGGCAGCGAGAAACAGCCCAGCTCGTCGGTGCGGATCCAGGAGCACTCCCCGCCGGCGAGCAGCACGCAGATGTCGCCCTCGACCGCCGGGACGACCTGCCCGACGACCAGGCCGGCGCTGCGTTCCACCTGCACCGTCACCGACGAGCAGGCGAACATCACGGTACGGTGCAGCTCGCCGCGGACCACCAGCTCACCGTCGAGCAGGGAGTCGTGGACCAGGCCGGCGAACTCGAGCTCCTCGTCCACCCCGTACCAGGCGAAGGCGCCCTCGCCGAGGGCGGCGATCCGGTCCTGTACGGCGGTCACCCCGCCCAGCGCCGAGGCGAGGTCTCGCAGCAGTCGTTCGTCGTCATCTGAGGGTCGCCATGCCACCGCGGCCACCTTTCCCTTGCTCGGATGCTTGCTCCAGGCATTCCCGCAGGCGGCGCAGCGCGCGGGCGCGCGTCGGGCCGATGCTGCCGACCGGCACGCCGAGCCGCCGGCTGATCTCGCTGTAGGAGATCGGCGGGTCGGCGGTCAGCAGCAGCAACAGTTCCCGGTGCCGGTCGGACAGCTCGGCGAACGCGGCCAGCAGGATCTGGTTGCGCTCACCGTCGAGCAGTGCCTGGTCCGGCTCGGTCGCCTCGCCGGAGTAGATGTCGTTCTCCGTGGTCGGGTCCACCGGCCGCAGCCGGCGGCCCGCCTTCAGGACCCGTACGCACTCGTTGCGCGAGATGGTGATCAGCCACATCGGCAGCGCGCGTGGCTCCCGCAGGTCGCGCAGGTGCTCGACCAGCCGCAGCCACACGGTCTGCGCCACGTCCTCGGCGTCGGCGCCGAACAGCCGGTGCTTCACGATCACCGACGCCACGAGCGGCGCGTACCGCTCGACGAGGGCCTTCCACGCACCCGCGTCTCCTTCTCCGGCCGCGGCCACCAGCGCGGTCACCGTGGACGTGTCCACCATGCTCCGACCTCCTCGTCGCGAGGGCCGTCACTGTGCGGATGTCCCCACAGGAGTCTTGATACTCGGCGACCGTGCCGCATTCCGGTGCCGAGCTGTCGGGGAGCCGACGTATCAGGACGCGGTCCGGCTGATCCGTTCTGTGAAGGAACCCGAGAAAGGGCCAACCGAAGATGCGCATCTTGACCGGCGTCAACATGGCGTCGAAGGACCTCGTCCTGGTGCACACCAGCACCGACAGGCTGGTCCGGGTGCCGCTGGCCGGCATCACCGGCTGGGAGCCCGCCGCGCCGCGGCACGCCTGGATCACCGCGGACGAACGCATTGTCTATCTCGCCACCGACGCCACGCCGGCGTTCCGGGCCTCGATCGCGGTCCTGCGCCTGGACGCCGTCGACTGGGACGCGCGCACCGCCGACCTGCGGCTGCTGCAGATCCTGCCGCTGGACGCCGCCGGCACGCCGTCCGACCTGCCGCACCTGGCCCAGGTGGACCCGCGGCAGCCGATCCCGGCCTGGACCCGCCCGTTCTACACCCGGACCACCGGACCGGCCTTCCTGCCGGGCGCGCCGTTCACCTACGTCACCCATCACACCGACGACCGGGTGCGCGGTTTCCGGATCAACGACGACGGCACGCTGGCGCCCGCGGCGGTCCTCGCTGACCGCCGGCGGACCCGCCAGATCCACAGCGTCGACTTCAACCCCGCGGGCACGCTCGGCCTGGGCACGGGCTACGACTTCGACCTCAGCGGGGTACGGGTGATGCGCCCCGACCGGGACACCGGCGAGCTGACGGTCACGCACCGCGTCGAGCTCGGCACCCCGGCACGGTACGGCGCCTTCACCCGCCGCGCGACGTGGCGTGACGACCGGTTCGCGTACACCGGGGCGCTGCAGGCCGGGCCGACCTCGCGGACCCCGCCGGGCGCGGAGATCGCCGGCCCGGGGGTCTGGCTGATCGACACCGCGGAGAACACCGCCCACCCGGTGATCGGCGCCGCCGGCCACGTCGAGGACGCCGGGGTGTTCCGGGCCCCGGCGGACGTGGCGGTCGCCAACGGCAAGCTCTACGTGGCCGAGGAGGACACCTGGGACACCAGCCCGTACGGTGACCGCGACGGTTTCCTGTCGGTCTGGGACCTGGACGACCCGGCGAAACCGCACTTCATCAAGCGGTTCCGCCCCGACGTCGAGCTGCCCGCCGAGTTCCGGGACGCGCACACCGTCACGGCCACCGCCGACGAGGACGCGGTCTTCGTCTCCAGCCGGACCGGGGACCACCTGATCCGGATCGACACCGGCACCGACAAGGTCGCCAAGGTGTGGTCCGCCGCGGACGGGCTGCACGCGTTCCACGGCGAGTTCGCCGCCGGCCGTACCCGCTGATGGCCGACGTCCGCGCCGACGAGCTGGTGATCCGGCACCACGACGACCGGGTCACCCGCTACTTCGGCGTGCGCTACTGCCTGTGGTCCGGTGGCGTCACCGTCTACCGCGACAACGCCGAGATCGGCCGGCACGAGGACGTGGTCGACGTGCAGGCGCTGACGCTCGCCGGGCGGTGTTAGTTTGGTGCGTGCTGATCGCCGTCGGGATCATGACGATCGTGCTGCTCACCGCCGCCACGGGATATTTCGTGGCGCAGGAGTTCGCCTACGTTGCCGTCGACCGCGAGCAGTTGCGGGCGCAGGCCGACCAGGGTGACGCCGCCGCGGAGCGGGCGCTGCGGGTCACCCAGAAGTTGTCGTTCGTGCTCTCCGGCGCCCAGGTCGGCATCACCGTCACCGCGCTGCTGGCCGGCTACGTCGCCGAGCCGTTCCTGGGGCGCGGCACCGCCGAGCTGCTCGGCGCGACCGGCCTGTCGCAGGCCGTCAGCACCTCGGTGTCGATGGTGTTCGCGCTGCTGTTCGCCACCGTCGTGCAGATGGTCCTGGGCGAGCTGGCCCCGAAGAACCTGGCCATCGCCAAGCCGGACACCCTGGCCCGGGCGCTGTCGCGGTCCACGCTGGTCTACCTGGCGGTGGCCGGGCCGGTGATCCGGGTGTTCGACGCCACCGCGACCCGGCTGCTGCGGGCCGTCGGGATCGAGCCGGTCGAGGAGCTGCCGCAGGGCGCCACCACCGAGGACCTGGACCGGATCATCGCCACCGCGAGCAGCGAGGGCGCCCTCGACGAACGGGCCGCCCGGCTGCTCGACCACGGGCTGGACTTCCGGATCCGCAGCGCCGCCGAGGCGATGCGCCCCCGGGTCGACGTCACCACCATCCGCGCCGGTGAGCCGGCCTCGCGGGTGGTCGAGCTGCTGGACACCGGTCACTCCCGGTTTCCGGTGATCGGCGACGACGTCGACGACGTGGTCGGTGTGGTGGCGATCGCCGACGTGGTCACGCTCGAGCCGGCGGCCCGCGCCAGCACCGCGGTGCGTGAGCTGGCCACCGCGCCGGTGGCGCTGCCCGAGTCGGCGCGGCTGCCCGAGGTGCTGGACCGGTTGAAGGAGAACCACCGGCAGATGGCGATCGTCGTCGACGAGTACGGCGGTTTCGCCGGCATCATCACCCTGGAGGACGTGGCCGAGGAACTGGTCGGCGAGATCCGCGACGAGGACGACCTGCCGGAGCCGGTGATCGAGCGGACCGGCGACTCGTCGTGGACGGTTCCGGGCCGGGCCCGGGTGGACGAGATCGCCGAGGCGACCGGGGTGCGGCTGCCCGACGACGACGCGTACGACACGGTCTCCGGGCTGATCCTGGAGCGCCTCGGCCGGCTGCCGGACGCCCGCGAGCAGGTCGACGTGGAGCTGCCGCCGCTGGTCGACGAGGACGGCGAGCTGCGTTCGCAGGGCGTCGCGCGGCTGACCGTGCTCGCGGTGCACCGGCACGTCCCCGAGCAAGTGGCGCTCACGGTGATCGAGGACGGGCAGGTTCCGGCATGAGTTACCCGTGGGCGCTGCTCGTCTCCGTACTGTTGCTGGTCTTCAACGCGTTCTTCGTGGCCGCCGAGTTCGCGCTGGTCGCCGCCAAGCGGCACCGCCTGGAGCAGGCGGCCGCGGACGGCTCGCGCGGCGCGCGGGCCGCGCTGGCCGGCACCCGCCGGCTGTCGATGATGCTGGCCGGCGCGCAGCTCGGCATCACGCTGTGCACGCTGGGCCTGGGCGCGGTCGCCAAACCGGCGGTGGCGCACCTGCTGGAGCCGGTGTTCACCGCGGCCGGCCTGCCCGGGGGCGCGGCGTACGTGGTGGCGTTCGTCCTGGCCGTCGCGCTGGTCGGGTTCCTGCACGTGGTGGTCGGCGAGATGGCGCCGAAATCGTGGGCGATCAGCCACCCGGAGACGTCGGCGCAGCTGCTGGCGATCCCGTTCGTCGGTTTCACCACCGTGCTGCGCCCGGTCCTGGCGGCGCTGAACGGGCTGGCCAACGCCTGCCTGCGCCTGGTCCGGGTGACCCCGCAGGACGAGCTGGCCCAGGTGCACAACCCCGAGCAGCTGCGCATGCTGCTGGAGACCTCCAAGGAGCACGGCACCATCGCCGACGCCGAGCACGAGCTGCTCACCGCGATGCTGGCGGTGCAGTCGACCACGGTGCGCGAGGTGATGGTGCCGGGTGACCGGATCGTCGCGGTGCGGGCCGGCGACGACGCCCGCGCGGTGGAGCTGCGCAGCATCGAGACCGGCCGGTCCCGGCTGACGGTCGCCGAGGCCGACGGCACGCTCGTCGGGGTGGTGCACGTCCGCGACGCGGCGAAGGCCACCAGCTGCGGTACGGACGCGACCGCTCGTACGCTGATGACCGCGCCGCTGCCGCTGCCCGCCGGGACCAGCGTGCTGGACGCGATCGCCGCGATGCGCCAGCAGCGCGTGCACCTCGCCCTGGTGACCGACGACGGCACGACGATCGGCCTGGTCACCCTGGAGGACCTGCTGGAGCAGGTGATCGGCCAGTTCGACGACGAGACCGACCCGGTGATCGACGCCGCCCGCCGGGCCGGGCGCACCACCGGCGGTACCCGGTAACCGCCGGTTCCTCAGGACGGCGGCGCGCCGGGCGATAGTGCCCTCGTGCGCTTGCCAGGGACGTCCGGACCGCGCCCCTCGGGGGTGACGGGCGGTTTCGTGCTGCTGGCGGCCGGTTTCGCGGTCGGTCACCTGACCGGTCCGCCGGTGGTCCGGCTGGCCCTGTTGCTCGCCTCCGGGCTGGTCGCCGCCGTCGCCGTGCTGGTCGGCGTGCACGTCAACCGGGTAGCCGACCGCCGCCCCTGGATCCTGGTGATCATCGCGCTGGTGTCGCTGAGCGTGGTGAACGCGGCCTGGCTGGCGACCGCGGTGCTGCCCATGCCGTGGCCGCAGCCGCCCGCCTGGCTGGTCGCGCCGCCGCAGATCGGCGGGTACGCCCTGCTGCTCGCCGCCAGCCTGATGATCGTGCTGCGGCACGCTCCGCGCGACGGCAGCGGCACCATCGACGCGGCGGTCGCCGGCATCGCGGTGGCCGCGCCGGTGTGGGAGTTCGTCTTCCGCCCGCGCCTGCTGCACGAGCACGCCGGCATCGGCCAGCAGCTGATCGTGCTCACCCAGATCCTGGTGCTGTTCGGCATCTGCGGCGCGCTGCTGCGGGTGGCCCGCACCTGCGGAGCGGGCCGGCCCTGCCTGGCCTACCTGTTCGCCGCGCTCGGCTGCACGGTGGCCGGGATCGCCGCGGTCAACGCCATGCCGTCGGCCGCCGAGCACCAGGCGACCGTGCCGGCGCTGTTCTTCGCCCTCGGCTATCTGTGCCTCGGCGCCGCCGGCCTGCACCCCAGCATCCTCGGGCTGATGGAGCCGAGCGTGCCGCCGGCCGGCCGTACGCCGCGCCTGCAGCTGGAGATGTTCGGCGCGGCCATGCTGGTCGTGCCGGTGGTCGGCGGCATCGGCCAGCTGCTGGGCGCGCCGCCGGACGGGCTCCTGCTCACCCTCGCGCCGATGCTGACCATCCCGCTGGTGCTGGTCCGGATCGGCCGGCTGAACGCGCAGCGCGCCCGCGACCAGCGGGCCCTGGCCCATCAGGCGGCGCACGACGAGCTGACCGGCCTGATCAACCGGCGCCGGCTGTTCGCGGTGATGGAACGGGCGATCGCCCGGCACGCCCGCGGCGAGGCCGGCGACCTGGCGCTGATCTACTGCGACCTCAACGACTTCAAACCGGTCAACGACCGGTACGGCCACGAGGCCGGCGACGAGATCCTGCGGGCCACCGCGACGCGGATCAGCGCGACGGTACGGACCAAAGACGTGGTCGCGCGGATCGGCGGCGACGAGTTCCTGGTCTTCTGCCCGGACACCGACGAGGCGGCCGCGACCGCGCTGGCCGCCCGGATCGCCGGCGCCGTGGCCGAGCCGCTGCCCTGGCACGGCCACGCGCTGCGGGTCACCGCCGCGGTGGGCACCACGCTCTGGGCCGAACGCCGCGCGGTCGCCCCGGACGTGCTGCTCGCCACCGCCGACGCCCGGATGTACGCGAACAAGCGAGCCCGCAAGAACCTCGCCGCGTGAACCCGGCGTGCGGTAGAACCTTGACCGTGACACTGACCCTCTGCACCGACCTCTCCCCCGCCGACTGGATCGCCGGCAGCGAGCTGCCCTGGAACGACCTGGTGACCTTCGGGCCCGCCGGCTTCGGCGCCTACGCGCGGCTGCGGTTCCTGCCCGATCCGGTGCGCTCCGGTCAGAACGAGAACGACGCCGAGGGGCAGGAGTGGCGCGACGAGCAGCTGCCCCGGCTGTTCGAGGTGCTGGCCACCGCGACGACGACCCCGGGCGACTGCTACTTCGCGGTCTGGGACGGCTTCGCCCGCGCGGTGCCCCGGGTCACCGTCGCGGAGGCCCCCAAGCTGGAGGTGCCGGCCCGCGACTACTGGCTGTTCCGCGGACCGCTGGCCGAGGCCGGCAACTGGGGCGCCGCCGCCGGCTGGCCCGGGCACTACGATCTCGACGACGAGGAGCCGGCGTTCGTCTGGCCGGCCGACCGGGCCTGGTGCGTGGCCAGGGACGTCGATCCGCACTGGGCCGGCATCGGCGGCGACGCGGCCCTGATCGAGCGGCTGGTCGCCGACCCGCGGCTCGACGTGGTCGCCACCGAGCACGGCGACGCGCCGCTGCCCTACCGGTGACGCGCCGGGCAGGCCGCCGGTTCCGGAACCGGCATCCATGGTGCACGATCCCCCGGCGGCGTTAGCGTGATCGGAACATGGACATCCGCCGGGCACGCATCGCCACCTCTCTGGTCTTCCTCCTGTTCGGAACGGCGCTCGGCGTGTGGACCGCGCGCATTCCGACGGTCAAGGAGAATCTCGGTCTCAGCGACGGGCGGCTGACGTTCGCCCTGCTGTCCTTCGCGGCCGGGTGCATCCTCGGCATGCTCGCGCTGGGCCGGCTGACCGACCGGTTCGGCAGCTCGCGGGTGCTGATCCCGGCGGCCTTCCTGGAAGGGCTGCTACTGATCGCGCCGGGGTTCAGCGGCGGCCTCGTCGCGCTGTCCATCGCGCTGTTCGCGTTCGGTGCGGCGCACGGCACGCTGAACATCGCGATGAACGCGAACGCGATCGAGGTGCAGCGCGCCTGGGGCCGCCCGATCATGTCGTCGTTCCACGCGATCTACAGCATCGGCGGGTTCCTCGGCGCGATCACCGGCAGCGTCTTCGCCCACCGGGGCGTCGGCGTCGGGACCACCTTCCTCGCGGTCGGCGCGGCGGTGCTGGTGCTGGCGGCCTGGGCGTCCCGCTGGCTGCTGCCGGGCGCGCCGGCCGCCGCCGGGGAGCCGGGCCCGGAGGTGGACGGCGCACGCCCGGGCGGGCGGTCGCTGATGCTGGTCTTCTTCGGTGTGCTGGTGCTGTGCACGCTGGTCGGCGAGGGCGCGGCGGCCGACTGGAGCGCCGTCTACCTGCGCGACAACCTGGGCGCGTCGACCGGGTTCGCGGCGTACGGCTACGCCGCCTTCTCGATCATGATGACGGCCGGCCGGCTCTTCGGGGACCGCCTGGTCACCGCCCTGGGCCCGGTGCTGCTGGTCCGGCTCAGCGGCGCGCTGGCCGCCCTCGGTCTCGGCACCGCGCTGGTGCTGGACCATCCGTGGGCGGGCGTGGCCGGTTTCGGGCTGCTCGGCGTGGGCCTGTCCTGCATCGCCCCGCAGGTCTTCTCGGCCGCCGGCAACCTGGACCCGCAGCGGGCCGGGCGCGCGTTGTCGCTGGTGGTGAGCATCGGCTACGCCGGTTTCCTGCTCGGCCCGATCCTGATCGGCGCGGTCGCCACGGTGGTCGGCCTGCCCGCGGCGCTGTGGATCCCGGTGGTGCTGGCCCTGTTCGTCGCCGCCAGCGCGGGTGCGATGCGGACGACGACGGCGGCCGATCATGGATCGCGTCCCGGCCGGTTCAGCCGGACGGGTGCTCCCGGCGCGCCAGGAAGCCGGCGATGACCTCGGGACTCTCCAGGTAGACCTCGTGGCTGCCGGCGCCCTTCACGGTCAGCGGCGGCCGCCCGGTCACCTCGGCGAGACGGTCACCGATGGCCTGGTGCAGCGGGTGGGGCGTCTCGCTCAGGGCGACGACGGCACGGCCGGCCGGGATCTCGCCGGCGCCGAAGGTGCGGGCCGTGATGAGCGGGCCGTCGTCACGCAGGATCGCCTCGGCGTTCGCCTCGGCCTGCCGGACCGTCGGCGAGTCGAGGTCCGCGGCACCCTGGGACAGGGTTCGCAGCAGCACGTGATAGGCCCCGCGCCAGTCGCCCGGATGCTCGCGCAGGTGCCGCTCGTAGGGCTCGTGCAGCGCCACCCGCAGCTGCTCGCCGTCGGGCAGCATGCCGACGGCCGGGGGCTCCCAGGCGATCACCTCGGCGACCAGGCCGGGGTGACGGGCGGCCAGGGCGAGAGCGACGATCCCGCCGGAGCTGAAGCCCAGCACCGTGGCGGGCGCCGCGTCCAGCTCACGCAGGAGCGCGGCGGCGTCGTCGGCGTGCTGGTCGGCGCCGGAGCCGGGCCAGTCGTCGCGGGTGCTGCCGCCGGTGCCCCTGCGGTCGTACCAGATCACCCGGCGACCGCGGGCGGCGATGGCCCGGGCCTGCCTGGTGAGCATGGTGGCGTCCTCGGCGCCGCCGTGGATGAGCAGAACCGACGGCCCGTCGCCCGCGGTCCGGTAGGCGAGACGCATGGTGGTGTCCTTTCGCTTCAGTCGAACTGAATCCAATGCAGGCTAGAGTAAGCGAATGACCGCGCCCCGCCGCTACGACGCCAGAAGCCGACAGTTGCAGGCTCGCCAGACCCGGGAGCGGATCCTGGAGGTCGCACGGCGGCTCTTCGTCGAGCAGGGCTATGCCGCCACCGCGATCGAGCAGATCGCCACCGCGGCCGGAGTCTCCGGGCGGACCGTCTTCGCCGGCTTCGGCTCCAAGATCAATCTGTTGAGGCAGGCAGTGGACACCGCGATCGCCGGTGACAGCGACGACGTCCCGCTCGCCCAGCGGCCGGCCATGCTGCTCGTGCACCAGGCGCCCACCGCGGCCGAGGCCTTCGAGCGGCTCGCCGACGCCTACGCCGAGGTCGTGCAGCGGGCCTACGGCATCTACTCGGTGGTGCACCGCGCCGCGGACGCCGATCCCGAGATCGCCGAGCTGGAGCGGCTGATCGAGGCGCAGCGCCTGACCGGCGCCGGGCAGCTCGCCGCCACGCTGGCCGGCCGGCTCGGCGTCACCGACCCGGAGGCGATCGCCTACATGCGAGACGTCCTGTGGACCGTCGGCTCACCGCTGCAGTACGGGCTGCTGGTCCACGGCCGCGGCTGGACCGTCGACCGCTACCGGGACTGGTCCGCCCGCGCGCTCGCCGCCCTGGTCCCGCCGTCAGGCGTCGCGGCGTAACCGCACCAGGCAGGTCGGCGCCACCACCATCAGCGCGCGGAACGTGCCGCTGATGACCTGCTGCCAGTTGCTGTTCACGTTGCCGACCTGGTTGATCAGGTCTGGATGACGCCGAGCAGCAGCACCCCGGCGACGGTGCCGGTCAGCAGGGTCCCGCAGAGCGGCCCGTCCGGAGAAGCCGGGGCGCCTCGACCGGGACCGCGGAACCAGCGCTTATATTCTAGTGCTAGAATAGCGCCGTGGAGCTGACATCCGCCGAGCTGACCGTGCTGGGGCTGATCATCGAGCGGCCGCAGCACGGCTATGACCTGGAGCGGGTCATCGAGCAGCGCGGCATCCGGCAGTGGACCGACATCGGCTTCTCGTCGATCTACTACCTGCTCGCCAAGCTGGAGAAACGCGGCCTGCTCCACACGCCGCACGGGCCGGCGACCGGGAAGTCCCGCCGGGTCTTCCACGCCACGCAGAGCGGGCGCGAGGTCGCGGCACGCACGGCCCTCGCCCTCGTCGCCGAGCCGATGCCGGTCGCCAACCCACTGCTGGTGGGTGTGGCCAACCTGCCGTTGCTGTCCGATCAGGACTATGCGCAGGCGCTGCGTGACCGACTCGGGAAGATCGAGGCGCGGATCGCCGCGGTGCGGGCGGCGCAGCACGTGCAGGGTCCCCTCCCGCGGGCGGCGCGTGAGGTGTTCTCGTTCTCGCTGAGCCTCCTGGAGGCAGAAAGGCAGTGGCTCGCCTCCCGAGTCCAGGTGCCCGATGACACTCAAGACCGACTTCAAGAAGGACCTCGACAGCTACCGGGCGCGACGGGGTGAGTTCCGGATCCTGGAGGTGCCCGCCCTGCGCTATCTGATGATCGACGGCCACGGCGATCCGAACACGTCGCCCGAGTTCACCCAGGCGGTCGAGGCGCTCTACCCGGTGGCGTACCGGATGAAGTTCGCCAGCAAGAACGACCTGGGCCGGGACTACACGGTCCCGCCGCTGGAGGGCCTGTGGTGGGCCGACGACATGGACTCGTTCACCACGGCGCGCGACAAGTCCCGGTGGGACTGGACCATGATGCTGATGGTGCCGGACTGGATCGACGACGCCATGGTCGCCGCCGCCGTCGAGCGCGCCGGGGCGAAGAACAGACCGGCACGGCTCGGCGACGTCCGGCTGGAGACCCTGTCCGAGGGCTGTTGCGTGCAGACGCTGCACGTCGGCTCCTTCGACGACGAGGCGGACGTGCTGCAGCGGCTGCACCACGATGTCATCCCCGGGCAGGGCCTGACGATGACCGGGAAGCATCACGAGATCTACCTCAGCGACTCTCGCAAGGTCGCGGCGGAGAAGCGGCGCACCATCCTCCGGCAGCCGGTGAAGGCAGCCGGCGAAGGCAGCCGATGAAGGCAGCCGGCGACTAGGTGATCCGGGCGGTGAAGCGCAGCCAGGCGGCGCGCACCGAAGCGGGTGAGTGGACGACGACGTCGGCGTCGAGGAAGGCCAGACCGGGCAGCAGCCACTGCCAGGCGTCGACCGTCACCACGGCGCGGGTGCGGTCGGCGGACAGTGCCGTCAGGTCGGCCTCGTGGTGGCGCAGGGCGTCGGCGACGGCGGTGAGCGGCGCGTGCACCGTCAGCACCACCCGCTGACTGTCCTTGCCGAGGCCCTGCCGCAGGTAGTCGAGACCGGTCCGGGCGGGCAGCGGCCGCTCGGCATAGGGATGGCCGGTGTCGACGGGGTCGGTGATCCGGTCGATGCGGAACACCCGCCAGTCGTCGCGCCCGGTGTCGAAGGCGAGCAGATACCAGCGCAGCCGCAGGTGCAACTGCCGGTACGGCTCCACCCGGCGCAGCTCGCCCGCGTACCGGAAAGTGATCTGATGCCGGTGGGCGATCGCCTCGGCGAGCAGGCTCATGGTGGCCGCGCTGGTGCTCGGCGCCGGCGTGCGGCCGGCCTCCAGGCCGGACCGCAGGGCGCTCACCCGGTGCCGCAGCCGCCGCGGCAGGAACTGGTCGAGTTTGCCGTAGGCGCGGGCCGCCGCGTCGTCGACGCTGCCGCTGCCGGCGCTGCCCGACGCCGCGAGCGTGGCCAGGCCGAGCATGGCCGCCACCGCCTCCTCGTCGTCGAGCAGCAGCGGCGGCATGACGGTGCCGCGGGACAGCCGGTAGTAGCCGCCGGGGCCGGGCTGGGTCTGGACCGGGTAGCCGTAGCCGCGCAGCTTCTCGATGTCGCGGCGCAGCGTGCGCGGACTGGTGCCGAGCCGGCCGGCGAGCTCGTCGCCGCTGAACGCCCGCCCGGTCTGCAGGGTGGCCAGCAGGGCGAGGACGCGTTGCGTGACGTCGGCCATTCCCGCAGTCTGCCGGTAATCGCGGTCATTTTCCGGCCACATCTGCTCGTAGCGTCGGCGCATGTCTTCCCCGCAGCGCACGATCAGCATCCGCCAGGCCCGGACCAACAACCTGAAGGCGCTCGACCTGGACGTGCCCCGCGGGCGGCTCGTGGTGTTCGCCGGCGTGTCCGGATCCGGCAAGTCGTCGCTGGTGTTCGACACCATCGCGGCGGAGGCGAGCCGCCAGCTGTCCGAGACGTTCCCGCCGTTCACCCGCAACCGGCTGCCGCGGTGGCGCCGGCCGGACGTGGCCCGCATCGACGGGCTGTCCCCGGTGGTGGTGATCGACCAGCGGCGGCTCGGCGGCAACGCCCGGTCCACGGTCGGGACGGTCACCGGCGCCTGGAGCCACCTGCGGCTGCTCTTCTCCCGGCTGAGCACCCCGCACGTCGGCGAGTCCCACCGGTTCTCCTTCAACGACCCGGCCGGCATGTGCCCGGTCTGCTCCGGCCTGGGCGAGACGGTGGTCACCGACGTGGACCGGGTTCTCGACCTGGACCGGTCGCTGCGCGACGGCGCGATCCGGCTGCCCGGCTTCGGCGACGGCGGCTACTGGCAGAGCAAGTACGCCGGCACCGGCAAGGACACCCCGCTGCGGGACTGGACACCGGAGCAGCGCGAGACTCTTCTCCAGGGTGTCGTTCAGCGGTTCGAGCGGATCTACCTGCACACCACCGCCGAGCTGTCCGACCGCAAACGCGACGTGATCGCCCGTTTCACCCGGTCCCAGTCGTGCCCGGAATGCCGCGGCGACCGGTTGAATCCGGCCGCCCGCACCGCCACGGTCGCCGGCCGTACCATCGCCGAGCTGGCCCGAACGGAGATCACCGAGCTGGTGGAATGGGTCGCCGGCATCCGCGACCCGGCGACGCTGCCGGTGGTCGAGTCGCTGCGGGAGCGGCTGGCCGCGATGGTCGCGATCGGTCTCGGCTACCTGCACCTGGGCCGGGCCACCGCCACCCTGTCCGGCGGCGAGTCGCAGCGGGTCAAGACCGTGAAGCATCTCGGCAGCAGCCTGATCGAGATGCTGTACGTGTTCGACGAGCCGACCGCCGGCCTGCATCCGGCCGATGTGGACGCGATGATCGCGCTGCTGCTCCGGCTGCGCGACGCCGGCAACACCGTGCTGGTGGTCGAGCACGACCCGGCGGTGATGGCGGTTGCCGACGAGATCGTCGAGATCGGGCCGGGCGCCGGCGAGAACGGCGGCGCCCTGGTCTTCCAGGGCACGTTCGCCGAGCTGACCCGGGCCGGCACACCGACCGGCGCCGCCCTGGCCCAGCCGCCGAACGGCGACCGCCGCCCCCGCTCGCCGCGCGGCACGATCCCGGTCACCGGCGCCAACCGCAACAACCTGCGCGACGTGAGTGTCGACCTGCCGGCGGGCGTGCTGACCGTGCTGACCGGGGTCGCCGGCTCCGGCAAGTCCAGCCTGGCCGCCGACCTCGTGGCCCGGCACGACGCCGTGGTGATCGACCAGCGGCCGGTCAGCACGAACAGCCGGTCGACGCCGATCACGTACACCGGCATCGCCGCCGCGATCCGCAGGCTGTTCGCCGCGCGCAACCGGGTGCCGGCCGCGCTGTTCAGTTCGAACTCGGCCGGCGCCTGCCCGGCCTGCGACGGCCGCGGCGTGATCGTGACCGACCTGGCGTTCCTGGCCGGCCAGGAGACGGTCTGCGAGGTGTGCGGCGGGCGCCGGTTCACCGCCGAGGTGCTGCGGCACCGGGTCGACGGGCTGTCCATAGCGGACGTCGACGAGATCACCATCGCCGAGGCCGTGCACCGGCTGCCGGATCCGGCGATCGCCCGGGCCCTGCGGCAGCTGGACGAGATCGGCCTCGGCTACCTGCGGCTGGGCCAGCGGATGAACACCCTCTCCGGCGGCGAGGCGCAGCGCGTGAAGATCGCCAAGGAGCTGCGCGACGCGGCCGGCCCCACCCTGTACGTGCTGGACGAGCCCACCACCGGCCTGCACCTGCACGACGTCGGCGTGCTGCTGCACGCGCTGGACCGGCTGGTCGGCGACGGGCACACGGTGGTCGTCATCGAGCACCATCGGGAGGTCGTCCGGCACGCCGACTGGCTGGTCGACCTCGGCCCGGGGCCGGGCCGGCACGGCGGCCGGGTGCTTTACGCCGGCCCGGTCGCCGGCATCCCGGACACCCTCACCGGCCGTGCCCTGCGGTGACGCCGGGCACCGCAATCGTCTGTCTTTTGTGGAATCGTGGGGCCATGGTCAAACTCGGTGTCAGCCTGCCCCAGTTCCAGCACTACACCCCCGGCAAGGACGTGGTCGCCGCCGCCCGCGCCCTGGAGGAGATCGGCTTCGACAGTCTGTGGGCCTTCGAGCGGGTCCTGGTTCCGGAGGACCAGAGCGGCCCGCACGGGCTCTACGGCGTGCCCGGCCTGCCCTGGCCGGACGTCTACCGCGGCGTCACCGACGCGCTGACCACCCTGGCCATGGCGGCCGCGGTGACCGAGCGGATCGAGCTGGGCACCGGCGTGCTGGTGGTGCCGCTGCACCTGCCGCTGCGGCTGGCGCGGCAGCTGGCGACGCTGGACTCGGCGAGTGGCGGCCGGGTGATCGCCGGCCTGGGCGCCGGCTGGTCGCCGGACGAGTTCGCCGCCACGACCGAGGTGCCGCTGCGCGAGCGGGGCCGGGCGCTGGACGACTTCCTGGACATCGCGGCCGAGGTGTGGGGGCCGAACCCGGTCAGCTTCAAGACCCGGCGCTACGAGGTGGCGCCCGCCGACATCGGCCCCAAGCCGGCCCGGCGCATCCCGGTGCTGCTGGCGGCGAGCTCCGACCGCGCCCTGGCCCGGGTGGCGCGGCGGGCCGACGGATGGCTGCCGACGGCCGTCCCGCCGGCGCAGGTGGGTGCGACGCTGCGCCGGCTGCGGGAGATGGCCGAGGAGAACGGCCGCGACCCGCGGGAGATCACCTGCACGGTGCAGATCGGCACGGGCGACCTGACCGAGTCGGCCGAGCAGCCCCGCCCGCCGTACGCGGGGAATGTCGCCCAGCTGGCCGAGGACGTGGCGGCGCTGGCCGAGGCCGGCGCCGACCATGTCTACGTGACGCTGCCGGCGGCGACCCGCGACGTGCACGAGCTGATCGACCGGGCCGCCGAGTTGCACGCGGCGGTGCGTCAGCAGAACGCCTGATCGAGCAGGGCGTCGACGGCGTCGTCCGGGTCACCGCGGAAGTTCGGCGTGATCGCCACGGTGACCTGGCGGCGCCGGTCCGCCGTGCCGTAGGACCAGGTCTGGTAGGTGAGGGCGTCGCCGTCGTTGCCGAACAGCTCGACGCCGCAGACGGTGACGTGCCGGGCCAGCCCGAGGCCGTGCCGGGAGCCCTCGACGCCCGGCTCGCGCATCTCGGCGAGCAGGTGGGCGGGCAGCAGGCGCCCGCCGAGCAGGGCGTCGAAGAACCGGCGCAGGTCCGCCGCCGTGGAGATCATCTCGCCGGCCGCGCCGAACAGCGACGGGTTCATCTCGGTGAGGTCGACCAGGCCGTCCGGGCCGGGCACGTAACCGCGCGAGTGCGGGCCGCGGATCCACGGCGACGTGCCCGGCATCGTGGTGCCGTGCAGCCGCAGCGGCCGGATGATGCGCCGTTCGATCTGGTCGCCGTAGGAGCCGCGGCCCGCCTTCTCGACGACCTGGCCGAGCAGCAGATATCCGGTGTTCGAGTACCGGTACGCGGAACCCGGCTTCGGGAAATCCGGTGGCTGGGTCAGGGCCCGCTGGATCAGCTCGGTGGCGGTCCAGGTGCGCCACCGGTTGGCGAAGAACTCCGCCGACGGCGGTTTCGGCACCACGGGCAGCACGTCGGGCAGCCCGCTGGTGTGGTTCAGCAGGTGCCGCAGCCTGATCGCGGAACCGTTCGGGACGACGCCGGGCAGCCAGTTCTCCACCGGGTCGTCCAGCCCCAGCTTCCGCTCGGCGGCGAGTTGCAGCACCACTGTCGCGAGGAACGTCTTGGTGATGCTGCCGGCCCGGAACCGCCCGTGCGCCGGGACCGGCCTGCTCGTGCCGAGGGCCGCGACACCACTGGTGCCGCGCCAGGTGCCGTGCTCGTCGCGTACCTCGAGGGAAGCGCCGACCGCGCCGGCCGCCACCACGTCGTCCAGCTCGCGCTGCAGGGGATGGTGCGGCGCGGCGGCGGCCGCGGCCGGCGCTGCCAGCACCGCCAGCGCCGTCGCCATGCTCAGGAATGCTCGTCTCATGGATCAAGCCAACCGCTCACCGTCGGCTGTGGACATCCGGGAGCGCCCGGAGGCGTCCCCCTCAGGGTTGCGGCTCGCCGATGGCGAGGTGATGTCTCGCACGCCACAGCGGTAAAGCTCAGACCCTTGACCGGGTTGCCGATCGGGTGCCCATGCGACTTCTCCGCCGCCTCGGGCCGGTTCTCGGCGCCCTCGTGGTCTGCGTCCTCGGCTTCCTTCTGCTGCGGCAGGTCGCCACGTCCGCCTTCGACGACCTGGAGGCTCGGCAGGTGGCGCAGGACGCCGACCGGATCCGGATCGGGCTGGACGGCCAGGCGCGCCTGCTCACCGTCTTCGGGGTCACCAACAGCATCTGGGACAACAGCCACCTCGACGTGGCGCGCGGCGACCGGGACGCGTTCGCCGCGGACTTCCCGCCGGCCTCCCAGCACACCGACAACGACCTGGACGGCATCCTCGGCGTCGGGCCGGACGGCACGCTGCGCGTCGGCGGGCTGACCAGCGGCGGGGACGAGTTCACCGCGGTACCGGCCGAGTTGTCCGACCCGGCCCTGCTCAAGCGTCTCTACGACGCGGACGCCCCGGCCGGCACCGCGGTCTGCGGGCTGCTCGCGGCCGGCGGCGGATATCTGTTCTGCGGACTCGGCGCGTTCCCGAGCAGCGGCGAGGGCGAGCCGTCCGGCGGGCTGATGCTGCTCAAGCAACTCTCCGCGGAACGCCTCGCCGCACTCGGCGCCGACCTGGGCCTGACCGTCACGGCCGTCGGCGGCACCCGGCCGGGCGCCACCGCGCAGCCGGCGCTGACCAGCCTGGCCGGCCCGGTGAACGTGCACACCGCGGTGCTCGGCGACGACCGGATCGCGGTCGACGCCGGCATCGCCACCGTCGACGGCGCGACCCTGACCCTGGAGGCGGTGCAGCCGCGCCCGATGTACCAGGCGGCGACCAGCACCGCGCAGCGCCTGTTCGCGCTGATGGCGGTCGCCACCGTGGCGCTGGTGCTGCTGATGCGCTGGTCCACCCGGCGGGCGCTGCGCAACCGGGTGCGGCCGCTGCGGCACACCACCGAGCAGATCATCGCCTCCGGCGACCACACGCTGCGGATCAACGCCACCGGCACGGACGACATCGCGGCGCTCGGCAAGGCGGTCGACACCATGCTCGACAAGATCAGCACGAACGAGGAGCTGCTGCGTACCGAGCAGGAGCAGCGGCAGGCGGAGCTGCGCCGCGCGCACGAGGAGCAGACCGCGGCCCAGCAGGCTGCCCAGGAGGCCGCGCGGGAGCTGGTCACCGGCACGTCCACGATGGTCAGCGCGCAGCTCACCGGCGTCTCCGAGCGGGCCGGCACGGTCGGTTCGGCGGCGGCGCGCATCGAGAGGCAGGTCGCTGACGTACGCGCGGCCGCCGCTCGCCTGCTGGCCGGCAACGCGACCGCCGGCGAGGCGGTCGGCACGCTGCACGACAGCCTGCGCAAGGTCGACGAGGTGGCCCGGTTCATCGGCGGCCTCGCCAAGCAGACCAACCTGCTCGCCCTGAACGCCACCATCGAGGCGGCCCGCGCCGGTCAGGCCGGCGTCGGCTTCGCGGTGGTCGCCGACGAGGTCAAGACGCTCGCCGCGACCACCGCCGAATCCACCGAGACGATCAGCGTCACGCTGGACGAGCTGAACGCGCACATCGAGGCGGTCGTCGCCATCATGGCGACGATGACCGCGGCGATCACCGACATCGACACGACGACCGCGCAGGCGCAGTCGATGACCGCGGAGCAGGCGGGCACCCTGACCGCCCTCGACGAGGAGGTCGCGGCGGCGATCAGCCGGCTCGCCCGCCTGCACGGCTGAGCGAAGCGTGCAGGAAGGTGGCGGCGGTGTCGGCGGCCTCGGTGACGTACGGCTCCACGTCGTACAGGTCGATGTGCTGCTTGGCGTCGAGCCAGTGGATCCGCTTGGGGCCGGCCGCCTCGGCGTGCACGGCCGCGGCCAGCTCCGGGGAGCAGTAGTCGTCGGTGCGGCCGTGCACGACCAGCAGCGGGGTCTCGCCGAGCAGGGGCGCCGCGCCGAGGGCGTCGAAGGTCATCAGCGCGTGCAGCGAGCCGTGGGTGACCCGGTTCTCCCAGTGCGCCGCCGCCGAGCGCGCCGTGCCGTAGTAGGCGTACGGCTCGTCGCCGGGCATCGCCGCCGTGCCGCCGCCGGGAGCGACCGCGGGCAACTCCTCGTCGTAGCGCTCGATGAAGGAGCGCAGGGCCCGGCGGTAGCCGGCCGGGTCGCCGGCGCTGAACCGGGCCGGGCTGTTGTAGGCGCCGGCGATGCCGACGACGGCGCGGATCCGCGGGTCGGCGGCGGCCGCGCGGACCGCGTATCCCCCGCCCAGGCAGATGCCGACCGCCGCGATCCGGGCCCTGTCCACCGCCGGGTGCGCGGCGAGCAGCGAGACCGCCGCGCGCAGGTCGGCGAGTTTGCCCTGGCTGTCCTCGTGCGCCCGGCGCCCGCCGCTCTCGCCGAAACCGCGATGGTCGAAGGCCAGCGTGGTGATGCCGCGCTCGCGCAGCCGCGCCGCGTATCCCCCGGTGACCTGCTCCTTGACGCCGGTGAAGGGTCCGGTGAGGACCACCGCCGGAGCGCCGTCGCCGGCGACGGCGAGGTGCCCGGCCAGCGTGATCCCGTCGGCGGTGAAGGTGACTCGTTCCACGGCGGTTTCCTCTCGACGTCTATCGTTCGACTCGACGCTAGGCCGCGCGCCGCGCGTCGGACAGAAGGCACTTCGCGGTGCCCTTCGACGGATCCCGGGGGAAGCTCATGGCGCTGGTCGTTCCGGACGTGCTGGAGGAGGGCTGCACCACCCGGCAGGCCCTCGAGCGGCTCGCCTCCAAGTGGCGGGTGCTGCTGATCTACGCGCTGCTGGCCGGGCCGCAGCGGCACGCCGAGCTGCGCCGCCGCGTTGCCGGGATCAGCCAGAAGGTGCTGACCGAGACGCTGCGCGAGATGGAACGCGACGGGCTGGTGCACCGCCGCGTGCTCAAGGAGTCGCCGCCGCAGCACGTCGAGTACGAGCTGACCGCTCTCGGCAAGTCCCTGCAGGAGCCGCTCGCCGCGATCTGCGACTGGGCCGCGCGGCACTGACATTTGTCACTGCCGGAGCGTGCGGCGGTCATCGAGACCGGTGTGTGACGGCACTGCCCCGGTCGCTGCCGCTCGCCGAGACTCGAAGGCATGAACGCATCAGTCACCGCAGCAGCGGTCGAGGTGGAAGCGGTGCACCGCCGGTACGGCGGCGCACACGGATTCGAAGCGGTCCGCGGCGTCTCCTTCGAGGTGCGCCGCGGCGAACTGTTCGCCCTGCTCGGCACCAACGGCGCCGGCAAGACGTCCACGATGGAGCTGGTCGCCGGGTTCAGCCGCCCGCAGGCCGGCACGGTGCGGGTGCTGGGGCACGACCCGCACAGCGAGCGGGCCGCGGTCCGGCCCCGGCTGGGCATCATGCTGCAGGAGGGTGGCTTCCCGCCCGACCTGACGGTCACCGAGACGGCGGCGATGTGGGCCGGCACCCTCACCGATCCGCGCCCGGTCACCGAGGCCCTCGAACTCGTCGATCTGGAGCATCGCAGCGGCGTACGCGTCCGGCAGCTCTCCGGCGGCGAGCGCCGCCGCCTGGATCTCGCCCTGGCCGTGCTGGGCCGCCCGGCCGTGCTGCTGCTGGACGAGCCGACCACCGGCCTGGACCCGGAGAGCCGCCGCAACGCCTGGCGGATGGTCCGCAACCTGCTGGCCGACGGGGTGACCGTGCTGCTCACCACGCACTACCTGGAGGAGGCGCAGGAGCTCGCCGACCGGCTGGTGATCATGCACGAGGGCGTGGTCGTGGCGGCCGGCTCCCCCGCCGAGGTCGTCGCGGGCCTGCCCGCGCGGATCACCTTCCGGCTGCCCGGCGGGATCGGCGCGGACCGGTTGCCGCCGCTGCCCGGCGCCCGCTCCGGGCCGGATCGCGCCGAGCCGGGCCGGCCGGTGACGATCCGCACCGACGCCCTGCAGAACACCCTCACCGAGCTGCTCGGCTGGGCACGCCGGCACCAGGTCGAGCTCGCCGGCCTGGAGGCCCGGCCGGCCTCGCTCGAAGAAGCTTTCCTCGCGGTCGCCGACCACGACAACCCCCTGGAGGTACGGGCATGAGCACCATCCGCCTCAACCGGTTCCGTTCGGTCAGCGTCGCGGAGCTGAGGCTGTTCGGGCGTAACCGCAGCGCGATGTTCAGCGCGCTCGTCCTGCCACTGCTGCTGGCCGTGGCGGTCTCCGGCTCCGGGATCGAGGATTCCGGCGAGTCCGCGGCCGGGACGGTGGTCACCTCGCTGCTCGGCTACGTGCTGCTCGCCGCCGTCTACTACAACCTGGTCACCACCTATGTGAGCCGGCGCGAGGAGCTGATGCTCAAACGCCTGCGCTCCGGGGAGCTGTCCGACACCGAGATCCTCACCGGCATCGCCAGCCCGATGATCGTCGTCGCGCTGCTGCAGATGGCCGTCTTCGTCGCCGCCGGTGCGGTGCTGTTCGGTCTGCCCGTACCGGTCAATGTGTTCCTGCTGCTCGGCGGCGCCCTCGGCGGTGTGGTGGTGTTCGTGCTGCTCGCCGCGATGTCCACGGAGTTCACCCGGACCACGGAGGCGGCGCAGGTCACCACGCTGCCGGTGATGCTGGCCTGCCTGATCGGCTCGATGATCTACACGACTCTCGACGACGCGCCCGGCGCGCTGGTCGCGGTGCTGCGCGCTCTGCCGCTCACCCCGGTCGTCGACCTGATGCGGCTGGGCTGGCTGGGCACCACCGGCACGTCCGCCGCGGAGGGATTCACGGGGGTGCTCGACGACGCGCTGATCCCGGCCGGGATCCTGGTGGCGTGGATCATTGTGGGCGTGGTCGCGGTCCGGCGGCGGTTCCGCTGGGAACCCCGGCGCTAGAGGGACGGAATCGATGGTGGCACTGAGCCGGGCGTCCCGTGTGGACTGGTACCTGCGGGGCTCCATGTACGTGTTGTACGCGGCGGTCCCGCTCGCCATCGGGGGGTGGCTCGGATCGGCGCTCGGCCCGGTGGCACTGATCAGCGTCGGCCTCGGGACGGCTCAGGCGATCACCGCGGCCTTTCTCCTGAACGCCGCGCTCGACCACCGCCTGGGCCGCCGGCCGCGGCCGACCCGGCTGATGATCGTCGTCGTGGTGCTGGGCGTGCTGACCGTCGCGGCGGGCTGGCCGGCGTACGACGCCGCCGAGCCGGGCTTCGCGTTCATGGTGGTGGTGACGCTCACCTCGTTCCTCGCCGCGATCGCCCCGATGGTGTCCACGCTCACCGTGACCTGGCTGGCGCTCGCCGGCTGGCTGGTGGGCGCCGCGCCGCAGATCCTGCACGAGGGCAACAAGTTCTTCCCGCAGCTGGGCCTGCTGTTCGTCGTCGGGGCGGGGATCTTCACCAGCCGGACCACCGCCTGGATGCTGGATCTGGTGTGGCAGCTCGACGACGCGCAGAACGTGCGGGCCGAGCTGGCGGTGGCCGAGGAGCGGCTGCGGTTCGCCCGGGACCTGCACGACGTGGCCGGGCGGGCCCTGTCCGTGGTGGCGCTGAAGGCCGAACTCGCCGCGAAGCTCAGCAGCCGTGGCCGCCCGGAGGCGGCCGGCGAGATGCTCGAGGTGCGCCGCATCGCCCAGGACTCCCTGGCCGAGCTGCGGGCCGTGGTCAGCGGGCTGCGCACCGCCCAGCTCGACGAGGAGCTGGCCGGCGCCCGGTCCCTGCTCACCGCCGCCGGGATCACCTGCCGGGTGATCGGCGCGGCCGGCGGGCTCCAGCCCCGCACGCAGTCCGCGCTGGGCTGGGCGGTCCGCGAGGCCACCACCAACGTGCTGCGCCACAGCGAGGCGCACGAGTGCACCATCGAACTGAACCGGACAGCGGACGGTACGGTGTCTCTGATCATGACCAACGACGGCGCCGGCGGCGGACGGGTCCGGCACGGCAACGGCCTGACCGGGCTCACCGAGCGCATCACCGCCGTCGGTGGCACCGTCTCGGCCGACCGCCAACCACCGGACCGCTTCCGGGTCGAGGTCCGGCTGCCCGTGGAGGTCGCACACCCGTGATCCGGATCCTTCTCGCCGACGACGAGCACCTGATCCGCGGCGCGCTCGCCGCCCTGCTCGCTCTGGAGGACGACATCACCGTGGTCGGTCAGGCCGCCACCGGCGCCGAGGCGATCGCCGCGGCCCGCGCGCTGCGCCCCGACGTCGCCGTGATCGACCTGCAGATGCCCGACCTCGACGGGGTCGCCGTCGCGGCCCGGCTGCTCACCGAGGTGCCCGACTGCCGCACCATGATCGTCACCAGTCACGGCCGGCCCGGCCACCTCAAGCAGGCCCTCGCGGCCGGCGTCCGGGGTTTCCTGCCGAAGACCGTCTCCGCCGACGACCTGGCCATGGTGGTGCGTACCGTGCACGGCGGCGGCCGCTACGTCGACCCGCAGCTGGCCGCCGAGGCGATCAGCGCCGGCGACAGCCCGCTGACCGCCCGCGAGGCGGACGTGCTGCAGCTCGCCGCCGAGGGCGCGCCGGTGGAGGAGATCGCCCGGCGGGCGTCGCTGTCACCGGGGACCGTGCGCAACTACCTCTCCTCCGCGGCCGGCAAGGTCGGCGCGGTCAACCGGCACGAGGCGGCCCGGATCGCCCGCAAGCACGGCTGGATCTGAGCGCCGAAAAATGTCGTACCCCCGGCATAGCGTGAGCGATGAGTCCACCACAGCTCGCTGGTCCTACTCACAGAAGCAGTAATCCGGAGGAGGAGATCACGATGACCATGCTCACCGCCGCTCGCGCCGAGGCCCTGTTCACCAGCTACCTCTCGACCGGCTCCAGCCCGTCCTACGCCGTCGTCGACACCGAGATCCAGCGCGCGCGGTGCGCGCCCACGGTGGGGTTCGCGGCTGCGCCGCCGACGTCGCCTCGGAATACGGCGATCACCCGGAGACCGCCGCCCCTCGCATGCGCTGGGCACGTGCCCTCGTCGAGGAGCTTTACGGGGCACGCCGCGCGGTGCACCGCTCCCGCGACGAGTGGGCGCTGGTCGCCTGACTCAGTCCCAGCAGTTGAAGATCGTCCGGCCGACCGTCTCCGGCTTCCACGAGCGGATCTGTGTCCAGTCCGGCCACCGCAGCGCCGAGGTGTCGACGTCGCTCAGCGGCGCGCCGAGCACCGCCCGGCTGAGCACGGTGAATCCCAGGTCGCCGAAAACGCCGGTCCAGGCCGGCGGATCCACGAACACCCGGGGGTCCGCCCAATTCCCGGTGCCGTCCTCGGTGACCGCGACCCACGGGTGATGCGCGTGGCCGAGGATCCTGAACCGCTCGGTGGCCGTGGTGACGACCGCGGCGTGAAACGTGCCGGGATAGGTCCGCTCGGTGATCCCCTCCAGCGTTCCGCCGGCGGCACGCGCCGCCAGGTGGCAGCCGGTCCGGAAACCGCGCAGGTCGATCCGGGGCAGCTCCGGCTCCCGGCCGGCCCCGAAGCCGGTCGATCCTGGCTCCAGCCGGAACACCGCGTCCCTCTCCCCTAGGCGGGCGCCGGCTCTCCGGGCTCCTCGACGACGAACTCACCGTAAAGGTTCGTCACCTCCAGCACCATGCGCACCATCGGCCCGGGAGACCGCAGCCGCAGGGTGGCGCCCTGCGCCTCGGCGGCCCGGCGGGCCGCCACCAGCATCCCCAGCCCGGACGAGTCCAGGAAGGTCACCGAGGACATGTCGACCTCGATGTGAGCGGTGTCCCGGCGGTCCAGCACCTGCTGCAACACCTGACGGAGCACCGCCGCGTTGTCCATGTCCAGGTCACCCTCCGGCAGGACGACCAGGGTGTCGCCGGTGCGCTCGATGGTGCAGTCGAACGACATGGACCCACTTCCCTCCACAGATGTTCCCGCTGCTGTTGATCAGCGCGCCGCACGCGTACCCATCGACGGCCTTGCCGAAACCCCTCTTTCCGCGCCCTCCCCGCGGGCCCTGGTGAAAGGATCGGGCGAGATCGTAACCGGTGGAGGGGACGAGACGGATGCAGCGGATCAACGAGCGCCTGGTGAACTGGGCCAGCCTGATCGAGGAGGACACCCTGCGGCAGGCCGAGAAGGCGTCGCAGCTGCCGTTCATCCATCCGCACATCGCCCTGATGCCGGACGCGCACCTCGGCAAGGGCGCCACGGTCGGCTCGGTCATCCCGACCCGGGGCGCGCTCATCCCGGCCGCGGTCGGCGTCGACATCGGCTGCGGGATGGCCGCCGTGCGCACCCAGTTCCACCGCGACGAGCTGCGCCCGAGCCTCGGCCCGCTGCGGCTGGCGATCGAGCGGGCGGTGCCGCTGTCAGCCGGCGCCTACAACACCAAGCTCACCGGCTCGGCCCGCGAACGGGTCGACCGGCTGGCCGCCTCCGCCGGCTTCGACCCGGGCCGCTACGCGAAGAACTGGCAGCTGCAGCTCGGCACCCTGGGCTCGGGGAACCACTTCATCGAGGTGTGCCACGACGAGGACGGCACGGTCTGGCTGTTCCTGCACTCCGGCTCCCGCGGCGTCGGCAACAAGATCGCCAGCCACCACATCCGGGTCGCGCAGGAGGTGATGGCCCAGCGCCGGATCAGCCTGCCCGACCGCGATCTGGCCTACCTGACCGAGGGCACCGAGGAGTTCGCGGCCTACCTGCACGAGCTGCGCTGGGCGCAGAGCTTCGCCCTGGCCAACCGCGACGAGATGATGGACCGGGTCGTCGCCTGCTTCGCCGAGTTCACCGGCACGCCGGTGCGGGAGCTGGAGCGGGTGCAGTGCCACCACAACTACACCGAGCAGGAGACCCACTTCGGTGAACAGGTGTGGCTGTCGCGCAAGGGCGCGATCAACGCGGCCGCCGGGGTGCCCGGCCTGATCCCCGGCTCGATGGGCGACGCGTCCTACGTGGTGACCGGCAAGGGCAACGCGACGGCGCTGAACTCGTCGCCGCACGGGGCCGGGCGGGCGTACTCGCGGTCCCGGGCCCGTAAGACGTTCACCCGCGAGCAGCTGCGGGAGGCGATGAAGGGCATCGAGTTCCGCGACACCGACGCCTTCCTCGACGAGATCCCGCAGGCGTACAAGCCGATCGACGTGGTCATGCGCGACGCCGAGGATCTGGTCGAGATCCGGCACACGCTGCGCCAGCTGGTCAACGTGAAGGGCGACTGAGCACCGGTTCGGCGGCCCGGCCCAGGGTGCGCACCGCCGGGACGAGCAGCAGCACCGTGGACCCGAGCAGGCCGACCAGCACCGACACGCCCAGCACCCGTTCCGCGCCGACCACCCCGGCCACCGGGCCGGCCAGGGCCTGCCCGATCGGCAGGCTGCCGGTCGAGCCGAGCACCTCGTAGGAGGTCATCCGGTTCAGCATGTGCTGCGGCACCTGCGTCTGCACGCTGGTCTGCCACATGATCGACCAGAACGCCCAGACCACGCCGTTGACCGCGGCCGCGGCCAGCAGCAGCGGCAGCGACACGTGCAGGGCGATGGCGAGCGGCAGCAGCACGAAGCCGAACATGCCGACGGCGCCGGCGGCCAGCGGCCGCCGCGGCTTGAGCCGCAGCGCGGCCAGACCACCCAGCACGGTGCCGGCGCCCAGGGCGGACTGCATCCAGCCGTACGCCGGGGCACCCAGTTCGGCGCTGACCGTGACCGCGCCGAGCGGGATCAGCGGACCGAACAGGAAGATGCCGTAGAACACCCAGACCAGGATCACGCTCCAGATCCACTGCCGGGCCCGGAACTCGTGCCAGCCGGCGACCAGGTCCCGCAGGGTCGACGACGCCACCCGGGGCACCTTCTCCAGGCGCAGCCCGGCCAGGCAGGCGGCGCTGATCGCGAACGTGGCGGCGTCCACCGCGTACACCGGGCCGGCCCCGAAGAAGCCGAAGATCAGTCCCGCGGCTGCTGGGCCGAGCATCTCGGCGATCGCGTTCGCCACCCGGATGGTGGCGTTGGCCCGGTGCGGGTCGCTGCTGACCAGCGGCACGATGCCGTTCACGCCGGGCTGGAACATCGCCGCGGCGGCCCCGCTCACCGCGGAACACGTGACCAGCAGCCACAGCGACGGGGTGCCGGCGAAGAACGCGACAGCCACGGCGCCCTGCGCGAGCAGGCGGACCAGGTCGGCGCCGAGCATCAGCGGGCGCGCCCCGATCCGGTCGGCGAGGACGCCGCCGAACAGGATGAACCCGAGGAAGGGGATCATGTGCGCGGCGAGCACGACGCCGACGCCGGTCGCGCCGTAGACCTGCCCGATGGCCAGGGCCGCCGCCACGATGAGCATCGCGTCCCCGAAGGCGGAGACCGAGCGGGCTACGAAGAAGCGGGTGAAGTCGGCGGTCCAGAGCACAGTTCAGAAACTTAACTGTTTCCCTCGGGGCGGGCCACACGATTTCCGGCGCGGGTCCCCGGCCCGGCACCGCAGGTGACGCAAGTCCCCTATCGCATCGCGAGTGCCGAGATGGGGCGAACGGCCGGGATCCATCCGAAGACGTTGTTCAACCGCCAAAACGTCTGCTCACCCCGAGATCCACGGAGAACCTGGGTCATAGGAATCACCACCTCGAGCCGAAGGAGCGCGGGTGATGGCGGCCGACCGGCTCAAGAAGGTGTTCACCGACGTTCTCGGCATCAGCCCGGACACCGACTGGGACGCCCTGCGGTACCGCGGCGTCGAGCAGTGGGACTCGGTGGCCCACATGCAGCTCGTCGGCGAGATCGAGGAGACCTTCGACGTCATGCTGGAAACCAGCGACGTGCTGGCGATGAGCAGCTTCACCGAGGCGGTCACGATCCTGCAGCGGCACGGGGCGGACCTTGACTGACCTGCTGGACCTCACCGGCAAGGTCGCGCTGGTGACCGGTTCGACGCGCGGGATCGGCTGGTGCACCGCACAGCTGCTCGCCGCGCACGGCGCCACCGTGATCGTCAACGGCCGTACGGACGCCGACGCCGTCCAGGCGCGGGCCGGCGAGCTGGAGAGCACCTACGCCCGGCCGGCCGCCGGCGTCGTCTGCGACGTGGCGGATCCGGACGAGATCCGCGGGACCTATCAGCTGATCTTCCGGGAGCACGGGCGGCTGGACGTCCTCGTCAACAACGCCGGCATCCTCGACGACGCGCTGCTCGGCATGGTCTCCGACGACATGATCGAACGCTCGTTCCGGGTGAACACGTTCGGGGCCATCCACCATCTCCAGGCGGCCGCGCGCCTGATGCAACGCAAGAAGCGGGGCTCGATCGTCAACCTCAGCTCGATCATCGGCGTGGTCGGCAACGAGGGTCAGACGGTCTACTCGGCCACCAAGTCCGCGCTGATCGGCCTGACCAAGTCGGCCGCCAAGGAGCTCGCGCCCCACCAGATCCGGGTGAACGCCATCGCGCCGGGCTTCATCGACACGGACATGACGCGCGCCCTCCCACCGGAGAAGTTCGAGGAACGCGCGGCCGGCATCAAGATGGGCCGCACCGGCACGCCGGAGGACATCGCCCGGTCGGTGCTCTTCTTCGCCTCCGACATGTCCACGTACGTGACCGGCCAGGTGCTCGGGGTCGACGGCGGAATGCTCGTGTGAGATGAGGCCCTAGTGCTCCTGCACCACGATGACGCCCACCCGGCGCTCATCGACGCCCACACCGGCGACGTGGAAACCTACGCGGCCCTGCGCCGGCACGTCGCGGCGTTGCAACCGCTGCTCGGCCACGACCGGTCGCTGGTCTTCCTGTTCGCGGACAACTCGGTGACGACCGTCCTGCGATACCTCGGTTGCGTCGAGAACGGCCACGCGGTCGCCCTGCTCGACGCGGAGCTCGCCCCGAGTCTCGCCGCCCGGCTGCTGGAGACGTACCGGCCGGAGATCGTCGTCCACCCGCCCGGCCGGGCCACGCCGCTCCCCGGCGAGTACGCCGAGGTCACCGAGGGTGTGTGGAAGCGGAGCGGCCAGGACGCTCAGCTCCATGACGAGCTCGCCCTGTTGCTGACGACCTCGGGCAGCACCGGCAGTCCGAAGTTCGTGCGGCTCTCCCGGTCGAACGTCGCCGCGAACGCCACGGCGATCGCGCAGTCGCTGGGCCTCACCCGCGCCGAACGGGCCTACACGTCCATGCCGTTGCACTACAGCTACGGGATGTCGGTGCTCCACTCGCATCTGATCACCGGCGCCGGCGTGGTGGTCGGCAAGGCGGACCTGCTGTCGCCGGGCTTCTGGGAGTCGCTGTCGGTCTTCGGCGTCACGTCGATGGCGGGTGTTCCCCTGACGTTCCACACGCTGCGGCGGATCGGTTTCGGGGCGATGGAGCTCCCGCACCTCAAGACGCTGACCCAGGCCGGTGGCCGGCTCGAGGACCGGCTGATCCGGTACTTCGCCGAGCTGATGCGGGATCGCGGCGGCCGGTTCTACGTCATGTACGGGCAGACCGAGGCCGCTCCCCGGATGACGTGCCTGGACCCGGACCGCCTGCCGGACAAGCTGGGCTCGGTCGGCACCGCCCTGCCGGGAGGTGAGCTGTTCGTCCGCACCGGGAACGGCAGATATGCCCGCCCGGGAGAGTCCGGAGCCGTCCACTACCGCGGGCCCAACGTGATGATGGGCTACGCGCAGAACCGGGACGACCTGGCGCTCGGCGATGTCACCGGAGACGTCCTCGACACCGGCGACCTGGGCTTTCTCGACGAGGACGGCTACCTCTTCGTCACCGGCCGGACCAAGCGCATCGCCAAGCTGTCCGGCGTCCGGGTCGGCCTCGACGAGGTCGAGCAGATGCTCGTGGAGCACGGTCCGGTCGGCGTCGTCGCGCTGCCCCCCGATCAGCTGGGGATCTACTGCGCGTGGGGGGACGACGAGCAGTTCTCGACCGTACGGCGCGAGCTGTGCCGGACGCTGAGGGTGCCGCCGGGATCGCTGCGGTTCGTGCGCGTGGACGCCCTGCCGGTCCTGCCCAGCGGCAAGATCGACTATCCCGCTCTCGGACGGTGACGGTGAGCCTCGACGACCTGCTCGCACGCCGGCAGTACAGCCTCCACCAGATCGAGAAGGAGCGGCTTCTCGGGGCCGAACTCGCCGCGCTCACCGAACGGCACCGGCGCGCGTGCGCCGCGTACGCACGGATCCTCGACACGTTCCCACCGTCCGCCGAGGCCGGGAAGCTCGCGGACGTGCCGTACCTTCCGGTGTCGCTCTTCAAGACCCACCACCTGGCGAGCGTGCCGGACGAGGAGATCTTCAAGACGATGACCTCGAGCGGAACCACCGGGCAGGCGGTCAGCCGGGTGGTGCTGGACCGGGAGACGGCGGACCTCCAGACGCGGGCGCTGGCCGCGATCATGACGACGCTGCTGGGACCCCGGCGCCTTCCGATGGTCATCGTGGACGGCCGGCACGTGGTCCGCGACCGGGAGAAGTTCAATGCCCGCGCCGCCGGTGTTCTCGGCATGGCGAGCTTCGGCCGGCAGCACTTCTACGCCCTGGACGACGAGATGACCCTCGACCGCCGGGGCCTGGCCGACTTTCTCGGCCGCTTCGCCGGCGAGCCGATCCTGATCTTCGGCTTCACCTTCATGGTGTGGCAGTACCTGGTCCAGCAGCTCGGGCCGGGCGAGGCGGACCTCTCGAACGCCACCCTGATCCACAGCGGCGGGTGGAAAGCGCTGCAGGCCCAGGCCGTGGACAACGCCACCTTCAAGCGGACACTGCTCGAACTGACCGGCCTGACCCGCGCCCACAACTTCTACGGCATGGTGGAACAGGTCGGCAGCGTGTTCCTGGAGGGCCCGGACGGCCACCTCCACCCACCGAACTTCGCCGACGTGATCATCCGTGACCCGGCGACGTGGGACGAGGCGCCGGTGGGCCGGACCGGCGTGATCGAGGTGGTGAGCGCCCTCCCGCGCAGCTACCCCGGGCACGCGCTGCTCACCGAGGACCTCGGCGTCGTGCACGGCATCGGCGATCCGGCCACCGGCTGGGGCGGCAAGCAGCTGGAGGTGCTCGGCCGCGTGCCGAGAGCCGAGCTGCGGGGGTGCGGCGACACCCACGCCGGCGAGAGCGCCCGGACGGCGATGCCGGTATGACCACGGTCCGCCGGCTGCTCCCGGAAGCCGCTGACGCCGACGTCGCCGACCTGCTGCGGGAGCTGACGGCCACCCGCGCCGAGGCGCCGTTCCGTGCCGAGGCGATGGACTTCTGCGCCGACTTCGCCCAGCGGCTGCGGCGCGAGGCACGAGGGCTGCCCGAGGCGCAGGCCCTCGCGTTCTGGCTGCGGGGCGCCGGGATCCGGCGCCTGGCCGGCCACTTCGCGGAGCTGGGCGGCGACGGTGTCGTGCTGGTCCCGCGAGGGACGGCCCTGCACATCCCGCCGGCCAACGTCGACACCATCTTCATGTACTCCTGGCTGCTGTCGACGCTGGTCGGGAACCGCAACGTCGTGCGGCTCTCCGACCGGGCCGGCGAGCAGGCCCTGCTGATCGTCGACGTGCTCCGCGACCTGTTCCGCGCCGGCAACCACCCGTCCGTCCAGGCGTCGACCGCCGTGGTCCAGTACGGCCACGACCGGCAGATCACCGATGCGCTGTCGGCGGCCTGCGACCTTCGCGTCGTCTGGGGCGGCGACGCGACGATCACCGAGATCAGGCGCAGCCCGCTGCCGCCGCACGCCACCGAGCTGACCTTCCCCGACCGGTTCTCGCTGGCGGTGTTCCGGGCCGGCAGCTACCTCGCCCTGGACGACGCCCGGCGGGACCGCCTGGCGCAGCGCTTCTACAACGACGCCTACGCCTTCGACCAGCTCGGATGCTCGTCGCCGCGGCTGGTGGTCTGGGTCGGCGACCAGGCCACCGCCGAGTACGCCGGCGCCGACCTCTTCGACCGGCTGGCCGAGGTCACCCGCGAGCGCGACTACGCGGTCGCGACCTCCACCGCGATCGCCAAGCTCGCCTACACCCGCCGGGCCGCGATCGACTGGCCCGTCGGCCGGGCCCGCTCGTACGGCAGCCGGCTGACCGTTCTGCCCCTCGACCGCTACGCCGACGTCCGGGGCGAGTTCTGCGGCGGCGGCGTCTTCTTCCAGTTCCGGGTCGGCTCGCTGGGTGACCTGGCGTCCCGCATCGACCGCCGCGACCAGACGCTGGTCCAGTTCGGATTCGAGGCGGCGGAGCTGACCGGCCTCGTGCGGGAGCTCAACGGCCGCGGGATCGACCGGGTCGTCCCGGTCGGCGAGGCCCTGACGTTCCACCACATCTGGGACGGGCACGACCTGCTCCAGTCGTTCACCCGCCGGACGACCATCGACCTGACGGAGGCGCACCTAACATGACGCAGCTCGACCTGGTCATCGTCGGCGCCGGAGGATTCGGGCGCGAGGTCCTCGGCTACGCCACCGACGCGTTCGCCGGCGAGCCGGCGCACCGGGTGGCCGGTTTCGCCGACGACAATCCCCGGGCCCTCGACGGGTTCGACCTCGCCGTGGGGGTGCTGGGCAGTGTCCGCGACGTGCCGATCTCCGCGACGACGCGGTTCGTCGTCGCGGTCGGCGACGCCGCTGTCCGCCGGGCGCTCGCCGACGTGGTGCGGGCCCGGGGCGGCCGCCTGCTGACCGTCGTTCATCCATCGGCGTACATCGCCCCCGGCGCACGGCTGGGTGACGGATGCGTGCTGTGCCCCTTCGCGTTCGTCGGCACCGCGGCGATCCTCGGCGCGAACGTCGCGGTCAACGCCCACGCCTCGGTGGGCCATGACGCGATCATCGGCGCCAACTGTGTGTTCTCGCCCTACTCGGCCGTCAACGGCGCGGCCGAACTCGGGGACGAGGTGTTCCTCGGGACCCATGCCACGGTCTTCCCGCGGCGGCGGATCGGGCACGGCGCCAAGGTGAGCGCCGGCGCGGTGGTGCACCGCGACGTGCCGGCCGCGGCCCTGGCGGTCGGCAACCCGGCCAAGTCGCGGGTCATGTTCGCCGAGGCCGCGGCGAGCCGTTGCTAGACGATCTCCACCGGCTCCTCGCGGAGCTGGGTTACGACGAGACCCGCCGGCCGGGCGGCGACATCGGCATCGGCGTGGACATCGAGGAGGTCGCTCGCTGGCGCCGCCCGGACGAACGTCTCTTCACCGACGCCGAACGCGGCCACTGCCGCGCGACGGGACGACCGGCGGAGAGCTACGCCGGGCGCTGGTGCGCCAAGGAGGCGACGCTCAAGGCCGTGTCGCCGTTCCTGGCGGTCGGCCTGCGCGATGTCGAGATCATCGCCGCCCCTGACGGCTGCCCGCAGGTGCGGTTGACAGGCGCCGGCGCCGGCTGGGCGGGAACCGTCCGGGTCAGCATCGCGCACAGCCCGTCGCTCGCCGTCGCGGTCGCGGTCGCGAGCCGGCACCGCGGAGAACGGGAGACATCGTGAGCGCCTGTGTCGCCTGCGGGTCGGATGAGCGCCGCCCGGCCGCGTCGATGCGGAACACCACGGTGGTCAGATGCGCCGGGTGCGGTCTGGTCCGCTGCGATCCGCTCCCCCGGTTCCACTCGCCGTCGTCGGGCGAATCGAGCATCCTGACCGAGGAGGCCTTCACCGCGCACATGGTCAGCGGCTCTCCCCGGCGGGCGCAGCGGTACCGCGCGCTGGCGAACGCCCGGTACCACCACTACGCCGCGACGCTCGGGCGGGCGAACTTCCGGATGCTGGAGGTCGGCTGCGGCGAGGCGGGCATGGCCGCGGAGATGGCCGCGCGGGGCGCCGAATACCACGGCATCGACATCGATCCCCGGCCGATCGCGGTGGCGCACTCCCGGGGGATCGAGTCCTGCCGGGTCGGCGACATCCTGTCGTGCGACGAGGACGGGAGATACGACGTCGTCTTCATGTCGCAGGTCCTGGAGCACATCACCCGCCCGCGGGACCTGCTCGAGAAGGTGAGCGCCCTGCTGGCGCCGGACGGCATCCTGCACCTCGACGTGCCGAACCACGACGGGCTGGCCGGCATGCCGTCACGCGCCGTCGGCGGCATCGGCAACCGGTTCGGGGCGATCGACTGGCCGCACCACTCGATCGCCTACGACCGGCGCAGCCTCGTCAGGCTTCTCGGCCCCCGGTTCGCGGTCCGCGCCTTCACCGCGACGCCCGACGATCCGCTGTGGGGGCAGGCGGTGGTCCCCACGATCACGACCCGGCTGTACTACGCGGCGACCCGCGTCCTGAGGGCCAGGAGCCTGCTCGTCGCGTTCTGCCGGCCGCTCGGCTAGACGGTGGCCGGCAGCAGCAGGCGCAGCAGCGACACCAGTTCGCCGGGGTGCACCGGCTTGTCGACGTACTCCACCGCGCCGGAGGCGAACGCCGAGGCGATCTCGGCCTTGGAGGCGCGGCCGCTCATCATGACCACTGGGACGCCGGCCGTGGCGGCGTCGGCCTGGATCCGGGTGCAGACGCCGACGCCGTCGAGGCCGGGCATCACCATGTCCAGGACGACCAGGTCGGGGCGGGTCTCGGCGAGCGCGGTCAGCGCCTGCGGGCCGTCGGCGGCGGTGAGGCACCGGTAGCCGGCCCGGCCCAGCAGGAAGGAGATCAGGTCCCGGACGCCCTCGTCGTCGTCGACGACCAGGACCGTGGCGCGGTTCGGCACCGGCATGTCGCGAACTCCCCAGAACTCGGACCGGGACACCGGTCGACTGCCTGAGCAATCGGCCCGCACGCGGCGCCGAACAGCAGAACCGGGTTGCGGGCGGGGAGTTGACGCGGCGGGCCGGCCCGCGCAGCACGCGGACCGGCCCGTCGGGCGGTTGCGGTTACTCGCGCTCGGCCTCGAGGGTGCGGCCGTTCGCGTCGGCGTTGCCGGCACGCAGCCCGGCGGAGCCGAGCTTGGCGAGCAGGGTGGTCAGGTCGACCCCGGTCAGGTCGCTGCCGAGCTGCAGGCCCTGGGCCACGTTGTTGGCGACCGACTTGGTCAGCGAGGACGCGCCGTCGGTGGAGATGACGGTCATCTTGTCGATCGCGCCCATCGGGGCGGCGGCCGCCTCGACGACCTGCGGGAGCACCTTCACCAGCAGGTCGAGGACGGCGGCTTCACCGTACGCCGAGAAAGCGTCCGCCTTCTTGGCCATCGCCTCGGCCTCGGCCTGGCCGCGGGCGAGGATGGCCGCGGCCTCGGCCGCGCCCTCGCGCTCGATCGCCTCGGCGATCGCGGTCCGCCGGCGCTGCTCGGCCTCACCCTCCTTGGCGCCCTCGATCGCGTGCGCCTCGGCGAGCGCAGCCCGGCGGGCCCGCTCACCCTCACCGGTGAGCCGCGCCTGCTCGGCGGAGGCCTGCGCGGCCGCGATGGTGGCCTGCCGCTGCGCGTCGGCGCCGATGACGGACGCGTTGCGGGCCGCCTCGGCCTCCTGCTCCACCTTGTACCGCGCGGCGTCGGCCGGCTTGCGCACCTCGGTGTCGAGCTGGCGCTGCTTGAGCTCGGCGTTCTGCTCGGCGACCTTCTGCTGCTCGGCGAGGATCTTCTGGTCCCGCTCGGCCTGGGCGAGCGGGCCGGCCGCCGCCGACTGCGCCTTCGCCGCGTCGATCTCGGCCTGGATGGCGGCCTGCTTCAGCGCCAGGTTCCGGTTCGCCTCGGCGATCGCCTCCTCGGCGAGCAGGCGCTCCTGCTCGGCGGCCTGCCGGGCGCGGGCCTCGGCGATGGCCGCGTCCTTGAGCACGCGGGCGGCCTCCGGCCGGCCCAGGTCCTGCAGGTAGGAGCCCTCGGCGAGGATGTCCTGCAGCTGGAACGTGTCGAGCACCAGACCCTGGTTGGTCATCGAGTGCTCGGCCTCCTCGGCGACCGCGCTGGCGAACGCCGCCCGGTCCCGGATGATCTCCTCGACGGTGAGCCGGCCGACGATCGAACGCAGCGCGCCGGCGAGCACCTCACGGGTGAAGTCCTCGATCTCGGCCTGCTGGTGCAGGAACCGCTGGGCGGCCGCCCGGATGGCGTCCTCGGTGCCGCCGACCTTGACGATCGCGACGCCGTGCAGCTCGGCCCGGATGCCCTGCTTGGAGACGGCGCCCTTGATGCTGACGTCGATGCGGCGGCTGGACAGGTCGAGCGACTGGAGCCGCTGCACGACCGGCATGACGAACACCGAGGCGCCCATCACGACCTTCTGCCCGGACAGGTCGGTGCTGCTGGTGCCGTCAGCCGACTGGGTCACCCGGCCCTTGCGGCCGGTGATGATAAAGGCCTCGTTCGGCCCGGCCACCTTGATCCGGGAGAGCACGAAGAGCACGAGAAGGATGACCAGCAGCAGCGCGCCGCCGATCGCGAACAGCAATGGTGACATTTATGCCCTTCCGGGGGTTGGCGTCGCCTCGACGACGACGGAGGTGTCCGTGGGTGCTTCCACCACGAAGATCGGGGTGCCGGCCGGCAGCGCCTGGTCGGCCCGGGCGTTGAGCTTGACCGGCTGGCCGCCGAGCCGGATGCGCACCTCGCCGTAGCCGGTGCCGGCGGGCACGGCGGTGACGACCACGCCGAGGGTGCCGATCAGGTGCTGCCGGGTGGGGGTGGCGTCGGTGCGCATGTTGCGGGCGGCGCGCGACAGGCGCAGCGCCAGCCAGGCGGCGACCAGGGCGGCCACCGCGCCGACGGCCGCGGACAACACGATCAAAGCCGGGGTACGGGCGTCGAGCAGCTCCGCGGTGATGGCGCCGGCGAAGCCCAGCGCGCCGAGGAAACCGGCGATCGCCTCGAGGGAGACCAGCCCGTCCGCGCTGATGTCGCCGAAGTGCAGCAGCTCGCCGCCGAGCAGGGCAACCGCGAGCAGCGCGATCCCCACGCCGCCGATCACCAGGAACACCACGGTCGCCGCCGTCACCCGCGCATCCTCCCCCGCTCGCCCCGGTCATCGACCGGCCGCCACAGGGTATGACCCGCCCGCTACCCGCACCAGCGCCGAGTGGCGGATCTTGCATCACCGATGCGGGCGGGCGAGGTGCAGCAACTCCACGGCGAGCAGGGCCCTGCGGACGGCCCGGTCGAAGACCGCCGGGCCGGCGAAGAGCCCGTCGCGCGGCTCGATCGTGAACAGCTCGCCGCCGCGCACCGTCCACAGCGGGATCCGCCCGTCGAGGAAGGCCTCGCGCACCTCGGGGTCGGTCTGCCGGGGCCAGTCACCGACGAACCGGTACGGCAGCCGCAACCCCATCTCCGGCGCCTCCCCCGGCAGGCCGACCACGACGAAGACACCGCGCCCGGCACGGGCCAGGACCGCCCCGGCGAGCGCGCCGCCCGACCAGCGGATCTCCCCCACCGTGACCGGCAGGCCGGCCACCTCCCGGGTCCAGGCGCGCGGCACCCGGATGTCACCCTGACGGCGCAGCCCGTCCCACGGCCAGACCCGGCCGGCGGGGGTCCACCCGGCCGCCCAGGCCCGGACCCTTCGCCGCACCACTTCCCGGTGCGCGAGCAGGCCGGCGACGATCAGCAGCAGCGCGACGGCGAGCACCAGCAAGGCCCAGCCGGGGTACGAGTCGGCGGCCGCCCGCCAGGCGAAGATCAGCACACCGGCGACCGCCACGCCTGACGTCGCCCTGACCGGTGCCCGCTTGAAGACCATCGCCGATCATTGTCGCGCCCGCCGGCCAGTCGCCAGCCGCACCAGGCCGCTGCCGACGGCGAAGGTGACCAGCACGCCGACGACGCCGGAGAGCCCGGCCACGCCGTAGTCCGCGAACGGGCTGCCGGCCAGCTCATGCCCGGTCTCGCCGAGCGCCATGCAGACGCCGCCGGTGATCTCCCCGCTGCCGTCCAGCGTGCAGCCGGCGCGCGCGGCGTGGTCCAGGCCGTCCGGGCTGGCCGACGCGAAGTTGCTGACCACCCCGGCGAGCAGGAGCGCCACCAGCAGGCCGGCGCCGAGGAACCAGCCGAGCCGCCGGGTCATGCCGCCGCTCCGATCGTGGGCGCGGGCGCGGACCGGCGCAGCGCGTGCACGAGGTCGGGCCGTACCCGCGCGACGGTGGCCACGGTGACCGCGGCGATCAGGCCCTCACCGATCCCGATCAGCAGGTGGGTGCCCGCCATCAGGGTCGCCACCTCGGCGAACGGCAGCGCGGTGGTGCCGCCCAGGGCGTACTGCAGCACGAACCCCTCGGCGGCCGCGACCACACTGACGACCGACGCGATGAAGGCGGCGAGGCCGAGCCCGGCGGGCGTGCGCGGCAGCACCCGCAGCAGGGCGGCCGCCACCAGGAAGCCGGCGCCGGTGGCGACGACCGCCATGTTGACCACGTTCAGGCCGATCGCGGTCAGGCCGCCGTCGGCGAACAGCAGCGCCTGCACGACCAGCACGGTCGCCACGCACAGCGCGCCCAGCCAGGGGCCGACCAGGATCGCCGCGAGGGCCCCGCCGAGCAGGTGCCCGGAGATGCCCGCGGCGATCGGGAAGTTGAGCATCTGGGCGGCGAAGATGAACGCCGCCACCAGGCCCGCCATCGGGGCGAGCCGGTCCTCGAGGCCGGCGCGGGCCCGCCGGGCGCAGACCGCCAGCGCGGCCACCGCGACGACGATGAACAGGGCCGACACCGGCCCGTCGACGATCCCGTTGGCGATGTGCATCGCCTGCGTTTCCATGGCGTCCCTCCCGGACTCGGCCGGGCGGGCGCCCGGTCTCCCCGGTGATTCGCGCCCGGACGCCCACCGGATGCCGCCACGCACCGTGGTGATTCCCGGCGCCGTCCGCGCCCGCGATCACCACGCTCAGGCCGGGCAAGCGAAACGGCCGGCCCTCCCGAGGAGAGCCGGCCGTCCGAGACGGTGCTGAAGGGTCACACGTCGGTGCGCCGCCGCGACCGGACCAGCCACAGCATCGCGGTGCCGACCAGCACGGCGCCGACGCCGCTGGAGACCACGAGCAGCAGCGAGGTGCCCGACGGGCCGGTCGTCGGCAGGGCCTCGTCGGAGTCCCCGTCCTCGGAGTCGTCCGAGTCGCCGGAGTCGCCGCCGCCCGAGCCGCCGTCGTCGCCGTCACCGGAGTCGCCGTCACCGACCACCTCGACCACGGTGGTGACCGTGACGCCGGAGGTGAGACCGGTCGCCACCAGCGTGGCGTTGCCGACCTCGGTCAGCGGCACCTCGACGCTGAAGCGGCCGTTCTCGTCCGCGGTGGTGGTGATGGTGACCCGCTGCGGGAGCGCGGCGGCCGCCAGCACGAGCCCGTCCGAGCGCCGCTCCCGCTCGCCGAAGAACGCGGCGTTGTTGTCCGAGCCGTCGTAGCCCACCTCGATCGAGATCCGTTCGAAGGGCAGGAAGCCCTCACCGGAGAACGTCACGGTGCCGCCCGGCTGGACGGTGCCGTCGGACACACCGGAGTCCGGCGGCTCCACCGGGTAGGGCTCCGCATGGGCGGCCACGGGCGCCGCCAGCACCATGGCGGCGACGAGGACGAACAACCTCAACATTCGACGGAAATACATAGAACCCTCGCAACCATGGCATAGGCACATGAAAGTAATTTCTCGGCTGAGGCGAATCTATCGAGTTCGCGGACATCCGTCCCCCGAATGGATCATTCGATATCCACGAACCGATCCGGCGCCGCCGGCTCACCCGCGCCCCGGAGCGCCCCCTCCACACGCGCGCTCCGTTGATGCGATTTGTCGGCGTTTACCGTTATCAGATCTTATAGCCTTATATCTTCTCCGAGGGCGGTTCGCGGCACAGACGGGAGGGGACCATGCGCTTGACGATCGCGGCAGCACGGCGAAGCAGGCGCTCCGGCCGGCCCTCAGTGACCGTGCGGTGATCCCGGCGCTCCTCGATCGAGCCCGGCTCTCGACGCTGGTCGGCAAGGACAGCCTGGGCCGCGCCTCGATGCTCAGCGCGCTGGGATCCGGCGCCGGGCGCGCCGCCGGCCTCATCGCCGGCCTGGGCGCCGCCGCCGTGCTGGGTTCCGCCGAGTTCGGCGTTTTCACCTATCTGACGGCCACTGCCGCGCTCATCAGCATGCTCGGCGTTCTCGGTTTCGGCCCGCTCGTCACCAGGGCCGTGGCGGCCGGACCGGACACGCTCGAGGTGCGCCAGATCGCCGCGGCGGTCCTGCTGGTGACGACCGCGCTACTGGCGGTGGCCGGGTGTGCGGTGGCCGCCGTCGCGAGTGTCACCCCGATCGGCATGCTGCACGGCTCCGGCCTGGTCGCCGCTCTGCTGTGGGCACTGGGCCTCGGGACGTCCACCGTCGTCACCGCCGTCCTGACCGGTCATCGCAGGTTCACCGTCGTAACGGTCCTCACCGTGGTGCGCGCCGTCGCCTCCGGGTCCGCCGTCTACGCCGCATCGGTGACCACCGCCGACGCCGCGGTCGCGGCACTGGCAGCGGGTACGGCCGAGACGTTGCTTGCCGCGGTGGGAGTCCTGGTCCTCATCCAGCGCCGGTACCTGGCCACCTTTCCGGCCCGGCTCCTGTGCTCGCGGGTCACCGGCCTGATCACACCCGCGGTGTCCGCGGGCATCGCCGGGCTGGCCATCTACGGCGTCGGCTGGCTGGTACAGATCACCCTGCTGCTGCGGCCGGACGGGCTCGCCGAGAACGGCGCGTTCGGGCTGGCCTGCCGGCTGAGCCTGATCGGCAGCTTCCTGCCGTCCACACTGGCCGGCGCCGCGGTGCCGTACCTCGGCAGGCAGTCCCCGCCCGCCGCCCGCGCCCTGGCGCGCCGCATCGTCCGCTTCGGCCTGGGTACCGCGACGCTGGTTTCGCTCACGCTCGCGGCCGCCTCACCGATGCTGAACGAGGCCTTCGGGCCGAGCTATGCCGGATATGCCGCCACCACCGCGCTGATGGCCTGCGCGAGCCTGACCGTCTCCGCGAATGCCCTGCTCAGCAGCGTGGCGGTCGGCCTCGGCCGCCTCCGCCACTGGATCGTCAGCGACCTGGTGCTCGCGGCGGTGATGGCGGCGGCCGCCCTGGTTCTGGTCCCGGCCCTCGGCGCGTCCGGCGCCGCCGCCAGTCACTTGATCTCGTACGCGGTGTCCGCCGCGTACCTGGCCGTGCGCCTGCGGTCCAGGGCGGAGTCGCAGCCATGAGCCGCAAGCGCGGAATCGGCCACCACGTCGCCGGCGACCACGACACGAAGGAGCAGCCCCGGTGCGGATCACTCACATAGGCACGTCGGACGTGCCGGTTCTCCACCGTTACGGCGGTGCGCTGGGACGCCGGATCATCGAGATGGCGCGCCTGCAGGCAGCGGCCGGCCATGAGGTCCGCGTCCTCACCCCGGCCGTGCGGGACGGTGTCGAGGTGGTGGACGGCGTCGAGGTGCACAGCATGCGCCTGCGCAGCCGCCGCCCGGCCCGTGACTTCGAGTTCCTGGCCCGCGCCCGGCGCTGGGCGCACGGCCGGCGGGCGGGCGGGGTGCTGCACGCGCATGGCGCGCCGATGGCGGCAACCGCGCTGCGCAAGCAATTCGCCGCGGCGGTGCACTCGGTGGACTACTTCGCCTATCGCGGCACCCATCTGCGCTGGGCCCATCGGTGCTACGAGTCGCGGCTGCTCGCCTTCGACCTGCACATGGCCGCGTCGGCGTACTGCGCCGCCGAGTTCAAACGGTTCTACCCCCGGGCCGCGGCCCGCACCCGCGTTCTCTACAACGGAGTGAACCGGCAACAGTTCCGTCCCGATCCCGGCGCGGCCGAGCACGCCCGTCAGGCGCTCGGCCTGCCCCCGGGTCCGCTGGTCGTCTATCTCGGCCGGGTGTGCCTGCAGAAAGGCTCGGACCTGCTGGTCCCGCTGGCCCGCCACCTGCGCGAGGCCGCGCCGGACGCGGTCGTGGTCGCGGCCGGGCCGCCGGAGCGATTCACCCGCCGGGAGCCGTCGGCGCTGATGACCCAGCTGTCCGATCAGGGCGTCCGGTGCCTCGGCGCGGTGGACGAGTCGTTGCTGCCCGGCCTGCTCGGTGCGGCCGCGGTCAGCGTGCTGCCGACCCGTCAGGCCGAGATGTTCGGTATGGCCGCCCTGGAGGCTCTCGCCTGCGGCGCGCCCGTCGTGGCCGCCGACCTCGGCGGCATCCCGGAGGCGGTGGGGCCCGGCGCCCTGCTGTTCCCGCCGGGCGACGCGGCCGCGTTCACCCGCCAGGTCACCCGGTTGCTCAGCGAGCCGGACCTCGCCCAGCGCCTTGCCCTGGCGGCGAAACAGCACGTGGCGACGCTGGACTGGGCAGCGATCGTCGACCGCAGCATGGACCACTACCGCGAGGCGTTGCGATGACTCCCGAGATCACCGTCCTGATCCCCACCCTGCCGGACGCGGCCTGGCTCGGCCAGGCGACGGAGAGTCTGCTGGCGCAGAGCTATCCGGCCTGGAACCTGATCGTCGTCCTGGACGGCGACTGCGACCACAACCGCGCCGTGCTCGAACGCCAGGAACTGCGCGGCCGGGTGAAGATCAAAGTGCTGCCCGCCCGCTCCGGCGTCGTCAAAGCCCTCAACGCCGGCCTGGCCGAAGCCTCCACCGACCTGGTCGCCCGCCTCGACGCCGACGACGTCTGCGAACCCGAACGATTCGAAACCCAGATCCAAGCCCTCACCGAACGACCGGACCTGCTGCTGATCGGCTCCGGCGCAACCGTCATCGACCAGCACGGCCGAACCATCGGCGCCAAACCCGCACCCGTCGGCCCGGACCGGATCCGGCGACGCCTGGCCTGGCACAACATCATCGTGCACTCCTCGGTCATCTACCGGCGGCAGGCCGTCCTCGACGTCGGCGGCTACCACCCCGCCTGCCGCATCGGACAGGACTACCAACTCTGGCTGCGACTCGCCAAGATCGGCCCACTCGACAACATCGCCGCCCCACTCGTGCGCTACCGCGTCCACGACGGCCAGCTCAGCCGCCCTCTGGTCGATCCGGCCGAAACGGCTGCGATCCGTGCCGCGCGCCGCCGCCTGAGCACCGTGCCGCTGCTGGGACCGGCATACGCCGACCTGCGCCACCTCACCTGGCTCTCCTACCAGCACCTGCAGGACCGGCGACGGCGAACGGCACTCGCCGCCGCGTGACGCCGGCAGGTGCCTATCGGGTTCTCGGACAGCCGCTCCCGGACCGGATCTTCAGGTCCCAGGGAGTCAGGCCGGGCGTCGTCCACAACCGGGGCGTGACGGTCTCGCCGTACCCGCCGGCGGGCACCCCGGTGAGCATCGTGACGTCGAGCGTGCGCCGCGTACCGGGCTTGAGGTCGACGGTGACGATGCCGACCGCGCGCCGCCGGTCCCGGCCGGCGCCGAACGGCTGCCGTGCGCCGTCCAGGCGCATCCCGGCGATCGCTCCGCCGGTCGGGCTGTAGACCGACACATTGGTACGGATGGTGTACGGGTCCCCGGCCAGGCCCATCCCGAGCACGTTCGCCGACAGGCCCGACTTCGGCGCGGTGGACCCGAGCACGACCCTCAGGGTGATCTCCCGGCGGCCGTCCGTGCGGCACACCGGCTGCACGGCGACCTCAGCGGCGTGGGTCAGGTAGTAGCCGAGCTTCGCGCCGCTCCCGTCGTTCAGGAACACCCCCACGGTCGGATCGGCACCGTCGCTGGCAGGCATCACCCCGGCCAGCGCGGTGCCCGCCACCAGCTGGTTCTCCACGGCACGCGTGCTCCACATCAGCATCCGGCGCTCCTGGGCCGCCTGGACCAGCGCACCCATCAGGGCAGCCGGATCGACCGGCCGCTCGAGAAGCGCCCGGAAGGTGGCCCTGGCCGCCGCGGTGAAGTACCGGTCCTGCCGTTCCAGGGAGACGTCGGAGGCATAGATCCGCGACAACAGGACCGGCACCGCGCTGTCGCCGGTCAGCGGCTCGCCGCCAGGGACCGGCACCGGTCCCAGCGCACGCAGCACGTATGACAGGGCCACCGGGTCGGTGGAGAACACGCCGTCGACTGCATTGCCGGAGCGCCGCCGGTACATCTCCCGGGCCAGCGCCGCGGTGGTCGGGAAGTCCGGCGTCACGTTGACGTTGGCGGGGAACCGGCCGAGCTTGTCGGTGTAGAGCGCCCGATCGGCAGCACGCAACGGCAGCACCGGCTTCTTGAACGACCGCAGGTCCGAGGCGGCCATCCCCTGATCGACGATCGCGACCCGGCCGCGATCCGCCCTGATCACGACGTAGGCGCCCGGCATCCCGCCGGTGGCCCGCACCTCGGCGAGATTCTGGAAGAGGACGAGATAGTTCCGTGGCCCCGCGCTGCCCAGCATCGGCGGGAGAAGGGTGGCGGCACGCGCCGCGATCGAAGTCGTCTCGGATGCCCGGCGCAGATCCTGCTGCAGCCCGGTCACCGCGGACCGAACCTGCGCGACCAGGCCCTCGACCCGGATCGCGCCGACCCGGTCACGCACCCGGCGCACGACCGCGTCCGCGGCGGACAACCGGGCGGCGGACAGCTGGATCGGCGCCAGATCGAACCGGCCGTTCCGGGGCGCCAGGGTGGAGAGGTCCACCCGGCTCGCGGTCTCGATCAAGGGCGTCACCCCGTTGCGGGACAGGTCGTCCAGTGCGTCAGCGACGCTCTGCACGGCCAGCAGATCGTCGCCGATCGCCGGCGCGTGAGTTCCCAGGCGCCACGCCGGGTCCGCGACGTCCGCGCGCGCGGCACGCGTCTCGGCCCGCAGCAGGTCGAGGGTCTCCATCGCCATCGGATCCCGGGCTCGCACCTGGTCCCGCAACCGGCTGACCAGGTCAGCGGCCTGCTGAAGATGATCACGCGCGCTCACCGCGCGGACCCCCACCCAGGCCGTGGACCCCACGGCCAGGGCCAGGAGCACAAAGCACAGCAAGACGGTACGCGCGAGGAGCCGCCTCCGGCGGGGGCGCCGATGGCGAGCCTGCGGATCCTCGTCCGCCGACGCATCAGCCAGCTTCGTCATGCGCCCATTTTGTCACCGTTTCTCCAATAGAAAGGCTTATACGCGTATATCGTACGCCTATCGACAGGGGCGGCAGATCCAGGAGGAACCGTGCGCGCGGCGACTGCAGCGTTGGGGCTCGTGGAGCGACACCGATGACCGGGGACATCACTGTCCTGATCCCGGCCACTCCCGCCGCGGCCTGGCTCGATCAGGCGATCGAGAGTCTGCTCGTGCAGAGCTATCCGGCCTGGAACCTGATCGTCGTCCTGGACGGCGACTGCGACCACAACCGCGCCGTGCTCGAACGCCAGGAACTGCGCGGCCGGGTGAAGATCAAAGTGCTGCCCGCCCGCTCCGGCGTCGTCAAAGCCCTCAACGCCGGCCTGGCCGAAGCCTCCACCGACCTGGTCGCCCGCCTCGACGCCGACGACGTCTGCGAACCCGAACGATTCGAAACCCAGATCCAAGCCCTCACCGAACGACCGGACCTGCTGCTGATCGGCTCCGGCGCAACCGTCATCGACCAGCACGGCCGAACCATCGGCGCCAAACCCGCACCCGTCGGCCCGGACCGGATCCGGCGACGCCTGGCCTGGCACAACATCATCGTGCACTCCTCGGTCATCTACCGGCGGCAGGCCGTCCTCGACGTCGGCGGCTACCACCCCGCCTGCCGCATCGGACAGGACTACCAACTCTGGCTGCGACTCGCCAAGATCGGCCCACTCGACAACATCGCCGCCCCACTCGTGCGCTACCGCGTCCACGACGGCCAGCACAGCCGCCCCCTCGTCGACCCCACAGTGACGGCTCCGATCCGTGCCGCGCGCCGCCGCCTGAGCACCGTCCCCCTGCTGGGACCGGCATACGCCGACCTGCGCCACCTCACCTGGCTCTCCTACCAGCACCTGCAGGACCGGCGACGGCGAACGGCACTCGCCGCGTGACGCGGCTGCTACGAGTGCGTACCGGCCGCGCTCTCCACCTGGCACTGGGAACGACCGCCGCGCTGGCGGCGATCGTCATCCTGCGGACGGCGATCCTTCAACTGCCCCTCTCCGGGGTGGGGACGGTCGCGGCCCTCGTCACGTTCGCCGGTCTGACGGTCCTCGCCGTTCTGGCCCCGCGCCGCCTGTTGTCCGCCGGGTTCGTCTACGGCCTGATGCTCTGCCTCTTCCACCTGAGCATTCCGATCCTGCGCACGTTCGGCGCCGCCATGCCGGTGCGGTACTCGGCCTACATCAACAGCTGGTTCGAACTGAGCTACGCGACCGAGGCGGTCTACCTCTCCCTGCTCAGCTTCACGGCGCTGACCACCGCCTTCGCCTGGGTTCAGGTGTTCCGCCAGCGCACCGCCGAACCCGGCGACGAGCCGGCCCCTCCGGTGGCGCCGCACGGATTCGCGTGGACCGGCGCCGGGCTGGTCATCGCGGGCGTGGCCGGCTACCTGGGTGTGCTGGGGTTGCACGCGCCCGAGTTGCTGGCCGGCGGCACCTACCGGCGGTACCTCGACACGGTGGGTGGTTCCGCGGCGATCGCGGGCTGCACCCTGCTGGTCGCCATCGGCCTCTGCGTCGCCTCGGCGAGCGGGCGGAGCCGCGCACGGGCCGTCGCCTGGCAGGCGTTCGGGCTGTTCGCGCTGATCACCATGTCGTTCGGGAGCCGTACCGCGGCCATGTTCGCGGCGGTCGCCGGGGCCGTCGTGGTGGCGGCAACCGCCAGGCGTGTGCCGCGGACCAGGATCGCTGTCGGCATCATCCTGGGCGCCCTGCTCTCGATCACCGTCGTGCAGCAGGTCCGCGATACCGGAGTCTCCTCGACAACGGTGACCAGCGTGAGCATCAACCCGGTCGGATCCCTCGCGGAGACGGGGGGCACCGTCCGCACCGTGGCCGAGGTGGTGAAATGGCGGCGCACCTATCAGGAGCCGCCGTACAAGGGGATCACGTATGCGGCCCCCGTGCTCCGTCTGTGGGAACGGCTCACCGGCCAGCCGCGACCGGAGGGATTCGAGGATCGCCGCTACGCGGGAGTGCTGCTCAACCAGCGCGTACCCGAGTACCAGCTGGGCTTCTCGCCGGTCGCGGAGGCTTTCCTGAACTTCGGCACGATCGGCGTCCTGTTGATCTTCGCGGCCTTCGGGGTGCTGCTGGGCGTCTTCGACGCGCGCCGGCTCGGCCATCTCGGCGCGGCACGGCTCGGTGTGTGCATGTACGTCCTCGCCTACACCGTCCGCAACGCGTCCAACTTCGTCCCGATCACGCTCGCGGCCGGCTTCCTGATCATCTGGCTGGCGAACCGCCTGGTGGCCCGGCCCGCCGCGTCAGGATCCGAACCCACTGACGGGCGTCCCGGTAGCGCGAAGTCCTTTGTGCGCAAACATGAGCTAAAGCCCGACTTGTCCCGCGTAGCGTGATGCACATGTGGAAATCGTTGTCGCAAGGGTTGGGAGCCGTCGTCCTGCACACCGGCTCCGGACCGCTGACCGTGGCGCTGAGGAAGGTGTTCCGGTTCCGGCGGCGCTGGATCACGACGCCGCAGGGCCGCTTCCTCGTGGATCCGTTCTCGTACTTCGGGTTCCACCTCGTGCGCAACGGCATCTACGAGCCGGACCTGCTCCGGTTCCTGGAGACCCATCTCGAGCCCGGTGACGTGGTCGTCGACGCCGGGGCTCACGAGGGCTACTTCGGGACGGTCGCCGCCCAGATCGTCGGGCCCACCGGCCGGGTCGTCGCCATCGAGCCGCAGAGCCGGGTGCGCCCCATCCTGCAACGCAACATCGAGGCCAACGGCCTCACCAACGTCACGGTCGCGCCCTGTGCCGTCTCCGACGTGCAGGGCACGGCGCAGATGCATCTGGACATGGGCTGGAACACCGGCGGCACCAGCATCATCAAACAGTCCCGATTCCGGCTGCCGACCGAGCTGGTCGCCACTCGCCGCCTGGTCGACATCCTCGACGAGGCCGGGGTGGACCAGGTGGCGCTGATCAAGTCGGACATCGAGGGCTTCGAGTACGAGATGATCCTCGGTTCCCCGGAGCTGTTCCGGGACCGCCGGGTACGAACGCTGGCGTTGGAGCTGCACGGGAACCACCTCCGGGCCCGGGGCAGGAACCCCGACGACATCAACGACTTCCTGCTCGACTGCGGCTACGTGCTGGACCGCGCCGAGTCGAGCAACCTCGGCAGCCACTACGCGACGATGATCTATGTGCTGCCGCCGAGCACCGGCTCCGATCAGCGGATCACGGCCGCGACGTGTGCGGGCGCGGACACTGCCCGCCCCCGGCTCGCACGCCACTCGTCCCGCGCCGGCCGAACGGCGGCCGGCGCCGCATCACCGATCGAGGAGGAGACATCCCGATGAGGATCATGCCGCACCGGCTCGGCAGCGGGCCGGCACTCGAATCACCACGGGCGGCGCGCCTGCGGTCCCACGACGAGGCCGGGTCATGAAGGTGATGGTCGCCGGCGGCGTGTTCCGGCACTCCGCCGAGGAACTCGCCCGCCGGCAGGCGGCTCCGGAGATCGTGCTGGCTGAGGGCCTGCGCAGCCGGGGGGTCGAGGTGTACACCTCACCGCTCGAGGACTGGCCCCGGATCGCGGTGAGCCGCGGCTGCGACGTCGTGCACGTTCATCACCTGTCGAAGGCAGCGCTGGCGGTGGCCCTCTCGCCGCGGTCGAAGCCCTTCGTCTTCACCGAGCATGCGACCGGCCGCTCCCGGTTCCGCACCCGCCGGGTGGCGCAACGCACCGTGCTGTCCCGCGCCTCCGCCGTCGTCTGCCTGAGCGAGGCGGAGGCCAGCGAGAAGCAGGCGGCATACCGGCTGCCCACGTCCAAGGTGAACGTCATCCGCAACGGCATCGCCCCGCCGCCCGGGACCGGCCAGCCGCCGGTCCGGGAGACCGACGGCCGCATGGTGCTGCTCTACGTGGGCCAGCTGACGCCCTGGAAGCAGGTGCACCGTGCCATCGAGGCGCTGGCCAGCCTTCCGGACCGCTTCGTTCTGCGCCTGGTCTACCACAACGACGAGGCCCTGGAGGATCTGCGCGCCCGGACCCGGGCGCTCGGCGTCACGGACCGGGTGACCTTCGTCGGGCAGCTGGCCGGCGCTGCCCTGGCCGAGGAGTACCGCCGGGCGCACCTGTTGCTGCTGCCGTCGGGATCCACCGAGGCCCTGCCCAGCGTGGTCACCGAGGCGCTGCTGCAGGGGCTGCCGGTGGTGGCGAGCGCGATCGGCGGCGTGCCCGAGCAGATCGCCGACGCCGGGATCCTGGTGAGCCCGGATGCCGGCGAGAGCCTGATCCCGGCGATCACCGCGGTGGCCGAGGACTACCACACCTACGCCCAGCGGGCGCTGGCGCGCGGCGCGGCGGTGGCCGAGGAGTACACGGTGGACCGCATGATCTCCCAGCACCTGGCGCTGTACGAGAGCCTGAGCAGGTGAGACGGTCCGGCGCTGCCCACGCGGCAGCGCCGGATCACGCGTGGGCGGTGCCCACGCCGGCCGGATGCCCGAGCTCTTCCAGAATGTGTGCCGTGTGGAAGTCCACGACGGTCTGACGAGCCCAGGCTTCCGAGATCGAGGAGAGCATCGTCGTCGAGGGCGCCCGCAGCCGTTCCACCAGGGCCGCCGCCACCTCGTCCGGCTGACCGGGAGTCAGCGAGATGCCCACGCCGGCCTGCTCCGCCACGGCCCGGCTTCCACGGTTGGCGACCGCCACCACGCGCGTTCCCAGCACCAGGGCCTCGGCCAGGGTCATCCCGAATCCCTCCCGCCGGCTCGTGGACAGCAGCACGTCCGCCTGGGCCAGCTCGCGGCCCGGCGCGTCGGTCCACGAGCCGGTCGTGATGCCGTGCTCGTCCGGCGGGTGCCAGGGCAGTTCGCCCGGCATGGTCGAGCCGACGATCCGCAGCTCCAGCCCCGGAACCTGGGCGCGAGCCGCACGCCAGGCCGCCACGGCCAGGTCGAGGTTCTTGTCGGGAGTCAGCCGGCCCAGGGCCAGCACCCGGGGCGGGCGCCCCGGCATCGCGGCCCGGCTCGCCGCGTCCGCGCGGAGCCGGTCGATGTCGATGCCGGCGCCACCGCACGGCGCCAGCTTCACCCGGCTGCGTGGCGCCAGGCGCCGGTAAGAGTCCCTGTCCTGACCGTTGACGGTGACGTAGGTGCGGGTCAGCCAGGCCGTGGCGCCCTCGACGAGACTGAACAGCCGGGCGGCCCGGCCGGGCTCCTCGAAGAACGTGCCGTGGATGACCGCGATGTGCGGCGTACCGGTGAGGCGAGCGACGACCCGGCCCAGCGCGACGGCGTACGGCGTGTGGAGGTGCATCAGGTCCGGCCGGGTGGAACGGACGACACGATGCAACTCGGCGCCGGCCCGCGCGATGGCCCGCAGGGAGCCGCGCCGGAACGCCGTCACCTCGTGGATCTCGTCGAAGCAGGCCGCCATGCCGGGCGGGACGCTGTCCCGCCCCACCACCGCGATCCGGCGGACGCCGTGTTCGGCGAGTGCGGCCGAGACCGGGGCCACGAACAGGTTCAGAGTCGCGCCGATCGCCGAGTGGAACAGGACGCAAGGACTGCGGCGAGTCATTTCCGCGGCACCGCGCCGGCCCGCCCACGCAGCGGACCACTTCTCTTGGGCATCCGTCGTCTCCTGATCCACCGGACCCGTCGCGGCCGGGTACGGCGCGGCGATGCGGGTGCGGGTCACCTCCAGTAACAAAATGGATGTTAACCACACTCGACAGTCAATTCCGAAATATCACGAGATTGTTTGGCGACCCTCGGCGATGGAGGGTTACCGCTCTCGGGCCACTACCGCGATCGGAAGGCGTACCGCATGACGGGGAACCGGTTCGACATCCTGTTTGTCTGCCACGCCAATCTGTGCCGGTCGCCGATGGCCGAGCTGCTGGTGCGGCACGCCATCGGCAACACCGGGATCCGGGTGCACAGCGCGGGGACGCACGCCCGGGAGGACCAGCCGATGCACCCGCTGACCGCCCAGGTGCTGCAGGAACGCGGCGCCGACCCGGAGGGCTTCCGCACCCGGCGGCTGACCGCCGCCCTGGTCGCCGGCGCCGGCCTGGTACTCACGGCGACCAGGCAGCAGCGGGCCGCCTGCGTGGTTCTCCAGCCCGCGGCAGTACGCCGCACGTTCACGATCACCCAGTTCGGCCGGTACGCCGAAGCTGCCGGGGCCGGCGACGGCTCGCCGCAGGAGCGTCTGCGCGACCTGATCGACCGCGTCCCCCTTCTCCGCGGCGGGCTGCCCTCGGCCCGGCCCGAGGAGGAGGATCTGGCCGACCCGGTGAATCAGCCGATCGACGCCTTCCGCCGCTGCGGCGCGGAGCTTCAGCGAGTCGCCGACGCGCTGACGACCGTCATCGCACCGATGCCGCGTGCTTCGCTGACGCCGGCTCCCCCGGGGTCTCGCAGCTGAGGAGATCGGCCAGCCCGGACCCCTTCGGCGCGTACTCGTCGTAGTAGTAATAGGCGTCCGGGCCCTTCGCGGCGACCATGTTGAGCACGCAGCCGAGCAGCCGGGCGTCCACCGAGCGCAGCGCCTTGACGGCTGTGGTGATCTGCGCGCTGGTCGTCTTGCGGGACCGCGCCAGCAGCAGGGCGCCGTCGGCCCGGGCCGCGACCACCGCGGCGTCGGTCACCGGCAGCAGCGGTGGGCAGTCCACAATGATCGTGTCGAACTGTTCCCGCAGCTCACTCAGCAGGTCGGCCATGTGCCGCGACCCGAGCATCTCGCTGGGGTTCGGCGGGAGGAACCCGCTGGGCAGCACCCAGAGGTTGACGCCGTAGCGCTGCAGGACGTCGTCGATCTCCGCCTGGCCGGCGAGCACGGTGGTCAGGCCGACCGCACCCTCCAGGCCGAGGTAGTCGGCGATCCGGGGGCGGCGCAGGTCAGCGTCCATGATGAGCACGCGCTGCCCCGCCTCGGCGAAGAGCATCGCGAGACCGCAGGCCGTCGAGGACTTGCCCTCGCCGGGCACCGCGCTCGTCACCACCATCGTGTTGACCGGCTTGTCGACGTCCACGTACTGCAGGTTGGTCCGCAGCTGCCGCAGCGCTTCGGCGCGGGCCGAGTGGCCTTTGCCGCTCACGTTCAACGGGCCCGACTTGGCATCGGTGTCGAACGGCACCCCGGCGAGAACCGGCGCCGACGCCAGGTCCTGCAGCGCCTCCGGGCTCTTGATGGTGGTGTCCAGCAGCTCCCGCAGGGCGGCGGCGCCGCATCCCGCGATGATGCCGAGCAAGCCGGCGAGCAGGAGGTTGCGCAGCGGCTTGGGGGCCACCGGCTTGTCGGTGGTCTTCGGACCGGCCGCGACCTCCACCTTCACCGCGGACAGCCGCTTGCCGGGCGGGGTCTCCAGCGACTCCACCAGCCGCTTGAAGCGGGCCGCGAGCGTCGTGGCGATGAGCTTGGACCGCGCAGGCTCGCTGTCGGTGACCGTCGCCTCCAACAGGACCGTCTCGGGAACCGCCTGCGCCGAGATCCGCTTCCGGATTTGGTCCGCGGAGAGTCCCAGTTCGGTGCTCGCCGCGACGAGCTGGGCGAGCCGGTCGCTGGTCAGCAGGGTCTGGTACGACTTCACCCGCTGCTGGGAGAAGAGGCCACCCTGGTACGCGTCCGTCACCCCGGTGTTCGGTGTGGTGATGAAGAAGGTCACCGACGTCGCGTACTGCGGAACGGTCTGCACCGTGATGATCCCGGCCACACCGAGTGCGCCCAACAAGCCGGTCAGCACCATCCACCAGTGCTTACGGGCGACTCGGATGTAGTTGCGCAGATCCACGCGGAGCCTCCTGTGACCGTGAACATCGTCACGATATCCACCCTTAGGTCACGAAGAGAGGGAATGAATATTTTGTCTGCTCCTACCCGCAAATGTTCCTATGCTCGGCGCAGTGGACGAACCGAGGAGGGGCGCAGTGGCGGAGCGGGACCGGAACCGCGCGGACACCATCCGCCCCGGCGGAGTGCTGCCCGAACTGGTCGACGGCGCGGCCTGGTCAGTCGGTCTGAGCGCGGCCGTGTTCACCCGGTACGAGTTCGCGCTGACCGCACGGCAGCTGACGGCCACACTGGTCGTCATCCTGGCCGCCTGCGTGCTGCACGCCGCGATCGGGCGCTTTCACTTCCTGCACCCCAGCCGGCATCGCTACGCCAGCTTCGAGGAGGTACGCGCCGTCTCGCTCACCGTCTGCATGACCGCCGTGCTGCTGCTCGCCGGCGACCTGCTCGTCGTCCCCCGTCCCGTGCCGGCGAGCGGTCCGGTCGTCGGCGGCCTGATCGCGCTGGTGGTCATGCTCGGCGTCCGCTGCCTCCAGCGGGCCCAGCACGAGCGCAGTGTCCGGCCCGATCCGCGAGTAGCCGTACCCGTGCTGCTCTTCGGCGCCGGAACCGCCGGCCACCTGCTGCTGCGCTCGCTGCTCTCCGATCGCCGCGGCGGCTACCTGCCGGTCGGTGTCATCGACGACGACCCGGACAAGCGCCACCTGCGGGTGCACGGGGTGCCCGTGCTCGGCCACCGGGAGAACATCCCGGCCGTGCTGGAGCAGACCGGCGCCCGCGTGGTCATCTTCTCGGTCTCCAACGCCGACGCCGCCCTGGTACGCGAGATCCGCGCGATCACCGTGGCAGCCGGCGCCGAGTTCCGCGTCGTGCCCTCGGTCAGCGAGCTGATCAGCGACGACGCCCAGGTGACCGACGTCCGCGAGGTGCAGATCACCGACCTGCTCGGACGCCGCCAGATCGACACGGACCTCGACTCGATCGCCGGCTACCTGACCGGCAAGCGGGTGCTGGTCACCGGCGCCGGCGGCTCCATCGGCTCGGAGCTGTGCCGGCAGATCTCCCGCTACGCCCCGGCCGAGCTGATGATGCTCGACCGCGACGAGTCCGCGCTGCACGCCGTGCAGCTGTCGCTGGACAAACGCGCGCTGCTCGACGACCCGTCGGTGATCCTGGCCGACCTGCGCGACGCGGCGGCCATCCGGGCGATCTTCCGGGCCCGGCGCCCGCAGGTGGTGTTCCACGCCGCGGCGCTCAAGCACCTGCCGCTGCTGGAGCGGTTCCCGGGCGAAGCGGTGAAGACCAACATCTGGGGCACGCTCACCGTGCTGGAGGCCGCGGCCGGGGTCGAGCGGTTCGTCAACATCTCCACCGACAAGGCCGCCAATCCGTGCAGCGTGCTCGGTTACTCGAAGCGGATCACGGAACGGCTCACCGCGTACACGGCGGCGGTGACCGGCGCCTCGTTCCTGAGCGTACGGTTCGGCAACGTGCTCGGCAGCCGCGGCTCGGTGCTGACCGCGTTCAGCGCCCAGATCGCCGCCGGCGGCCCGCTGGTGGTCACGCATCCGGACGTGACCCGCTACTTCATGACCATCCAGGAGGCGGTCCACCTGGTCATCCAGGCGGCGGCGATCGGCTTCGGCGGCGAGGCGCTGGTCCTGCAGATGGGCGAGCCGGTGCGCATCGCCGAGGTGGCCCGGCAGATGGCCCAGCTGGCGCCCGTACCGGTCGGCATCAACTTCTCCGGCCTGCGCCCGGGCGAGAAACTCCACGAGGAGCTGTTCGGCGCCGGCGAGATCGACCGGCGGCCGCTGCACCCGCTGATCTCGCACGTGGACGTGCCCGGGCTCGACCCGGCGGAGGTGCGCTTCCTGGACAGCCACGGCGAACCGGCCGAGATCATCGCCCAGCTCGCCGGACTGTGCGTCGCCCGGCACGGTGCGGGCGCCGAGTCCGGCGCGGTCGAGGTGCACGGCGGGCTTCGGTGAGCACCCGCTCGAAGTCCTGAAACAGCAGGTCGCGGTCGAAACGGTCGCGGCCGAGAGCGCTCGCCGCCTCCCGCGCGCCGGTCATCGCCGCGCCGTCGCGCACGAACGCCGCCACCGCGGCGGCTGCTCCCTCGGGGTCGTCCGGCGGCAGAACCAGGCCGGCGGCGTTCGCGGCGATCAGATCGGCGATCCAGCCCCCGTGGGTCACGGCGACCGGCCGCCCGGCCGCGAAGGCGTCGAAGACCTTGTTCGGCGAGTTGTTGCGCAGCTCGGGAATGTTGACGAACGCCGACACTGCCAGGTCGCAGGCGCCGAAGAAGGCCACCACCTCGGACTTGGGAACCGGCCCGAGCATGAACAGATTGCGGTCCAGCACGCCCAGCTCGGCGGCGAGGTCACGGATCTGGTCCCGCATCATGCCGTCGCCGAGGATCACGACCCGCACGTCGGGGTCCCGGTCGGCGAGCCGGGCGGCCATCCGTACGAGATAGTCGACGCCGTTGGCCCGGCCGAGAGTTCCGGCGTACAGGACCAGCGGCCGGTCCCCCAGCCACGGCGTCCTCCGGCGCACCTCCTCGCCCGCCCGGTCGGCTCCGGCGAACAGGGCCCGGTCGGAGCTGTTCGGCACGACGGTGACCGTCACGTCGGGGAAGCGGCGCTGGATGCTCTCGGCCATGCCCGGCGAGAGGGCGATCACCCGGGCCGCCCTCCGGTAGGCCCAGGCCTCGAGGCGCAGGGCGGCCCAGCGGCTCGGCGGCGAGCGGAGCGCGCCGAGCGCGATCGGCGTCTCCGGCCAGACGTCACGCACTTCCAGCACCATCGGCACCCGCCTGCGCAGCGCCGCGTACGCGCCCGGGATCGCCACCGTCAGAGGCGTGCTGGTCGCGAAGACGAGATCATGCCGCAGGCGCCCGGCCACCGCCGCCGCCCGGCGGACGAAGTCGAAGAACGACCAGAGCCGCCGACCGTAGGTCATCGAGTTGTCGTAGTTCACCGGCAGCCAGTGCACCACGATGCCGGACTCCGTGCTGATCCGCGTGCGGTCGCCGTCGGGGTGACCGGTGATCACGTGCACCTCGTGGCCATGTTCGACCAAGCGCCGGGCGAACTCGTAGGACCGCGTTCCGCCGGCCATCGCGGGTGTCTTGAAATGCTGATGTATATACGTGATGCGCATTGATCCTCCCCGTTTGCTCGCCATCGTGTGGTGGCACCGACGGCGTCACGCACCCCCCTCGTGTCTCTCGCCGAGGTGTCTCGTGCCGCGGAACTCGGGCATCGTCGGGTCGCCGGGGGCCGTGATGCCATGCCGGCGGAAGATGACCAGGGCGGTCTGCGCACAGATCCGCAGGTTCAGCGCGAGGGATCGGTGATCGACGTACCAGACGTCGAGCGCCAGCCTCTCCTCCCAGCTCAGCGCATTGCGCCCGCGGACCTGCGCGAGCCCGGTGACGCCCGGCCGCACGAGATGGCGGCGCGCCTGTTCCGGTGTGTAGAGGTCGAGGTAGCGCATGAGCAGCGGTCGTGGCCCCACCAGGCTCATCTCTCCGCGCAGGACGTTCCACAGGGTCGGCAGCTCGTCCAGGCTGGTCGCACGGAGAGCACGGCCCAGACCGGTGAGCCGGTCGCCGTCGGTGATCAGGCCGCGCTCCTCGTCCACGTCGAGCATCGTGCGGAACTTGAGCAGGGTGAACGGCCGGCCGCGCAGGCCCGGCCGCTGCTGGCGGAACAGCACAGGCCGGCCCAGCTTGACCGCGACCGTGACGGCCACGACGAGCAAAACCGGGGAGAAGACGACGAGGACCGCAGCGGCGACGCCGATGTCGATCGCCCGTTGCGCCACCTCGCCGGCACGGGTCACCGGCGGCCGCCCAGGAAGTCCCGGACGAGGCCGACGACGCGGTCGACCTCGCCGCCGGACAGCGCCGAGCCGCTGGGCAGGACGAGGCCGTTCTCGTAGAGCCGCTCGGCGGCGCCGCTCAAGGCGGCGCGGGCTCCCGCGAAGACCGGCTGCAGGTGCATGGGCTTGAAGATCGGCCGGGTCTCCACACCCCTCTCCGCCAGGTGCGCGGCCAACTCACCGGCCTTCCAGCCGGCCCGGTCCGGGTCGACCACGATGCTGGTGAGCCAGCAGTTCGTCGCCGTGGTGCCGCCCAGCAGGCGAACCCCGTCGACGCCTGCGAAAGCCGCGGTGTACCGGTCGCGCACAGCCCGGCGGCGTCCGATCATCGCGTCGAGGCGGTGCAGCTGCGCCCGGCCCAGCGCCGCCAGCAGATTGCTCAGCCGGTAGTTGTAGCCGGTCTCGGCATGCTCGTAATGCGGTACCGGCTCCCGGGCCTGCCCGGCCAGGTGCTTCGCCCGGCTCGCGAGCCCAGGGTCGGCGGTGAGCAGCATCCCGCCACCGGACGTCGTCATGATCTTGTTGCCGTTGAACGACAACGCCGCCGCCCGCCCGAACGACCCGGCCGCCCGGCCACCGTCGACCGCGCCCAGCGCCTCCGCGGCATCCTCCACGACCGGCACACCGGAGCGCTCACACAACGGCAGGATCCGCCGGTAGTCGGCGCAGAGCCCGTACAGGTCGACGGTCAGCACCGCGCGGACCGGAGCGCCCTCGCGGGCCAGCGTGGCCAGCAGGCCGGCCAGCAGGTCGGCGTCGATGTTGCCGGTGGCCGGATCGCAATCGACGAAGACCGGCGTCGCACCGGTGTAGGTGACCGCGTTCGCCGTGGCCACGAACGTGAGAGTCGGCACCACCACGACATCACCCGGGCCCGCGCCCACACCCAGCAGAGCCAGGTGCAGAGCGGCGGTCCCGGAATTGACCGCGACCGCGTGCGGCACGCCGACCCGGGCGGCGATCTCGCGCTCGAACAGGTCGATGTCCGGCCCGGCCGGCGCCACCCAGCCCGAACGGAGGGCCGCCAGGACGTACTCCTCCTCCAGGTCCCCGACATCGGGACCGGACAGCAGAACCCGGTGGCTCTCGGCGTCCACGTAGAGCCTCCTCCAGACGATCAGAATTACGATATCGACCCTTAGTACGGAAGGAGAAAGAACAGCTATTTTGCTGGCCTGGATCCACGAGTTGCCTCCGGTGTGGTTGCCGGGTATCAGCCCTGCGCACGCCTAGGGTTGAGCCCGCTATGACTGCACCGGATGCCGAAACCGAAACCCGCCCCTGCGCCCACTGCGGCCGCCCCGTCCCCCAGCGCGCCTCCGCCGGCCGCCCGTTCCGCTACTGCCGTGACAACGACGGCGAGTGCCAGCGCGCCTCGCGCAACGTGCGGATGCGGCACCGCTCCTCCCCCGGCCTGGCCGGGTCGGTGGCGCGGACCTGGGAGGTGGTGGACCGCCTGGACACCCTGGTCGGCACCCTCACCGAGGCGCTGCACTCGGAGATGTCGCCGGCCGGCGTCGAGCGCCAGGTGGCCGAGGTTCGTGCGGAGACGTCCCGGCAGGTGGCGGCGGCGCACGCGGAGCGGGACGACGCGCGCCGCGACGCGGAGCAGGCGGCGACGGCGACCGCGGCCGCCCAGCAGATCGCGGTGGCCGCG
>NZ_JBEZZB010000049.1:0-59175 GCF_040638955.1 Actinoplanes sp. NPDC024001 | reverse complement strand
ACCTTCCGCCGCCGCTGCCTTCAACGATCCCGTGACTCCCACTACCGCAAACGACTCAGCACGCTCGGAAGCTACGAACCGCCGTAGCAGTACTAACCGGATCCGGCGCCGCGGGGCGCGGGCTGGCACGCGAGCCAGAGCGGCGGCTGGGCGTGAGACTCGCGCGAACTTGCCTGGACACTCAAGAGCAACGACAAGGCAGCGAGCAGATCGCGCCCGGCGGGTCGCGCGGCAGTGCCATCATGAGACGCCGAGGCGTATCGATGTCCACGAAGGACGGCGACCGTGCGCGATCCGGAAACCAACCACGCCGCTGAGCAGGCGCGCGCTGCTGAGCAGGCGCGCGCCGGGGTGCGGGCCTGGGTGCGGGACGCCGGGCGGCGGGCGAAGGCGCGGGTGCGTTCGGCCAGCCCGTACGCGATCTTGGCCTTTCTCACCGCCTCGGCGGTGGCGCCGGTTGCCGGGGCGGGGCTCGGGGCGAGCGCCGAGTTCGCGGCCGCGCTGGATCAGCTCGGTGGGGTGGGCAGCAACTTCCTGTCGGACGCTCTGGCCGGGACGGCCCGGCGGTTGCGGGACGGCGAGGCGAAACCTACCGAGGAGCAGTGGCGGGATGCCATCGCGGCGGATCTGCTGCCCCGGTTGGCGGCCGCCGACGAGCAGGGGCGGGCGCTGCAGGAGGAGATCTCGCGGGTGCTGCGCCAGGTGGACGCGGTCGGCACGGCGATCTCCGAGGCGGCGGTCACCGACGAGGAGCTGCGGCACGCCCTGGAGGGGGCGTTTCAGGAGCTGGGCACCGGTGTCGGCGAGCTGCACTGGATGCTCGCGGACGTCCGGGAGAGTGTGGACGGTCTGCGGCAACAGCTCGCGGTCCAGAGCCTGACCCTGCATCAGCAGCTTGCCGAGGTGCGCCGGCATCTGGTGGCCTTCACGCGGGAGCAGTTGCCGGCGGACGATCCGGTGCCGGCGGATGTGCCGCCGGGTGCGGTTCCGCCGTACCCGGGGCTGGTCAGTTTTCAGCCGGAGGACGCGCCCTGGTTCCGTGGCCGCGAGTCGCAGGTCGCGGAGTTGCTCGGCCGGCTGGCCGAGCAGGCCGTCGGCGGCCCGCCCCTGGTGATCACCGGGGTGTCCGGCGCCGGGAAGTCTTCGCTGGTGCGTGCGGGTCTGCTGCCCGGCATTGCCGGGGGCACGCTGGGCGCGGAGGCTGCGGCTTGGCCGTGGGTTTTGACGACCCCGGGGGTACGCCCGCTCGCAGCCCTCGTGCAGCGCCTGCGGGCGGTGGCCGACGCGAACGGCAAGGAGCCGCACCGACAGGCGGAAACCGGGCCGAGCAGCGAGCCACCGCAACAAGCCACAACCGACACCAACAACGAACCACCGCAACAGGCCGCAGCCGACACCACCAACGACGAACCACAGCAGCCCGCCATCGACACCACCAACGACCAGCCACAGCAGCCCGCCATCGACACCACCAACGACCAACCACAACAGCCCGCCATCGACACGAACAGCGAGCAACCACAGCAGCCACCAACGGGAGCCGACGCGAAAGCCGCAACCGGCACGAACGGGGAGGAGCCGCAACGGCCGCGAGCGGTGATCGAGGCGAGCGGCGCGGAACCGCGGCGGCTGCCGGTTACGGCCGGGGCGGGCAGTGCGAGACCGCAGCTGGTGGGTGAGCTGGCCGCCGAGGCCACCGCCGCCGGCCGCCGTCCCGTGATCGTCGTGGATCAGTTCGAGGAGCTGTTCACCCAGTGCGCCGACCCGGCCGAGCGGCTCGCCTACGTGACCGCCCTGACCACGGCAGCCCCGGCGCTGGTGGTCATCGCCGTCCGATCGGATTTCTATCCGGCCTGTGTGGAGCTGCCCCCACTCGCGAAGGTGCTCGCCGCCGGGCATGTCGTCCTCGGCCCGCTGGACGCCGGCGCGATCCGCCGGGCCGTGGTGGAGCCGGCCGAGCAGGCCGGGTTGAGCGTCGAGCCGGGCCTGCCCGACCTGCTGCTGCGGGACCTGGGCGCGGACGGCCGGGACGGGTACGAGCCGGGCGCGCTGCCCCTGCTGGCGCACGCGTTGCGGGCCACCTGGGACCGGCGGGAGGGTGCCCGGCTCACCGTGGGGGCCTACCGGGCGACCGGCGGGATCCGGCACGCGGTCGCGGAGACGGCTGAGCGGATCTATCTGGAGCTCGACCTGGAGGATCGGGAGCGGCTGAGGGAGGCGCTGCTCGGGCTGGTCACGGTGACCGGGACCGGGACGGTGGTGCGCCGCCGCGGCGAGCGGGCCGCCGCCGATTCGCGGGTGCTGCGCCGGCTGGTGAAGGCCCGGCTGGTCACGGTCGGCGCGGAGACCGTGGAGATCAGCCATGAGGCGCTGCTGACCAGTTGGCCGCGGCTGGCCGGCTGGCTCACCGAGGCGCGCGAGGACCTGCTGCTGCGCCGCCAGGTGACCGAGGCGGCCGAGGACTGGGACCGGTCCGGCCGGGACCCGGATCTGCTGCCGCGCGGTTCGCGGCTGCTGGCCGCCCGGGAGCGGGTTCCGGACGGTGAGGGCGTGCCGCCGGTGGTCGCTCAATACCTGGCGGCGGGCTGGGCGGCCGCCGAGCGCGCGGAGGAGGCGAAGCGCCGCGGCACCCGGCGGCTGCGCCGGCTGGTCGCCGGGCTGGCGGTGGCGCTGCTGCTGGCGGTGGGTGGCGGAGTGTTCGCGCTGCAGCAGCAGGAGCGGGCGGAGGCGCGCGGGCGGGAGTCGCTGTCCCGGCAGTACGCGGCCGAGTCGGTGAACGCCCTGCTGTGGGACGACACGCAGGCGGTCCGGCGCGCCCTTCAGGCCTGGCAGGAGGCGCCGACCACGGAGGCTCGGGGCGCGGTGCTCTCGGCCCGGATGGTGAGCCTCCGGGGCCGGCTCGGCACCGCGAACGGCGGGTCCGCCGCGTCGGTCAGCCCGGACGGTGCGCTGATCGCCATCGGCCATCTGGACGGGACGATCCGATTGTGGGACACCGCCACGTTGCGCGAGACGGGCGAACCCCTGTACGCCGGCGACCCGTCGCTCGTGGCATCGCTGGAGTTCTCACCGGACGGCCGGTTCCTGGCGTCCGGCGTGTTCACGGCCGACGGCGTGAAGGTGTGGGACGTGGCCACACGGCGTGCGCTGCACACGTTGAAGGCGAGCGGCGCGGTCGGCTGGCTGCCCGGCACCGCCACGCTGGTGGCCAGCCGGAGCGAGCCGGCCGATGATCAGTTCCAGCTGGGTTTCTGGGACGCCGCCCGGGGCCGGCTGCTCCGGTCGATGCCCGTCGGCGACTATCTCGGCTTCGACCTGGCGATCAGCCCGGACGGCAGCCACGTGGCGATGGCCAAGGGCCGCGACACCCCGGTCCGGGTCTGGCGGCTCGCCGACAGCCGGGCGGTGACCGACGTCCCGGACACCATGAGCGTGGCGTTCGCGCCGGACGGCTCCCTGGTCGGCGTGAACCGCCACGGTCTGCTCACCCACTGGGCGATCCCGTCCGGCCGGAAACTGCGCGCGCTGAACTCCACGGCGGATCTGTCGGGTTCCGGCCGGATCACCGTCACCAGCGACGGCGTCGTCATCGGCAAGAGCGGCGCCACCACGGTGAGCCTGTGGTCCTTGACGAGCGAGACGATCGGCACGATGCAGCACGGGGAGGGCAACGTGGACGCCTCCGCGGCTTCCGCCGACGGCCAGCTCATCGTGGTGACCGGCCACAACCAGCCGACGACTGTCTTCCGGCGCGGAACGAACTGGCTGCGGAACGAGAGCAAGGTCCGCGACGTGGCCTTCTCGCCGGACGGCCGCCGGCTGGCCGCGGCCGGGGACGACGGCCGGGTTCGCGTCTGGGACGCCAGATCCCGGCGGTTGATCAGCTCGTTCGAGACCGGCGGGACACCGCGCGCGCTGGGCTACACGCCGGACAGCATGCTGATCGTGGCGACCGGCAGCAGCCAGGACGGCACCGGTTCGCGGGCCGTGCAACTGCGCGAGCCCGACGGGCGGCTGACCGCCACCGTGCCCCTGACCGGTGATCCCACGGACCTGGCGATCTCCCCCGACGGGACCGTGCTCGCCGTGCCGACCGGGGAAGGCATGGCGGATCTCCTCGCCGACCGGACCGGTATCCCGGAGGAACTCGTGGTCTACGACCTGCGGCAGCGCCGGATGATCAAGAAGATCCGGTTGCCGCACAGTGCCTTCGCGGTGGCCTTCTCCGCGGACGGGGCCACAGTGCTGGCCGCGCTCACGAGAGTCGACACCGCCCGGTCCGAGTTGTGGTCGTGGCGTACCGCGGACCTGGCCCCGGCCGGCCGGCACGACCTCGGCGAGCACCAGGTCCTCGACCTCGCGACCGCCCCGGACGGCCGGTTCCTCGCGGTCGCCGGGACGAGCCGGGCCGTCGACGTACGCACCCCGGACGGCGCCCGCTCGCTGTGGTCCACTCCGGCCCAGCTCGGCAAGATCGACCGGATCGCCTTCGCGCCGGACGGGCGCACGATCGCCGCGACCGCCACCGGCGGGCCGGTCCAGCTGTGGGACGTCGGCACCCACGAGTTGACGGCGGTGCTGAGCGGGCACGCCGACAGCTCGATCAGCGTCGCCTTCTCGCCGGACGGCCGGCTGCTGGCCAGTTCCGGCAGCGACGAGACGACCGCGGTGTGGCAGCTGGACACCGGTGCGGCGGTCCGGGAGCTCTGCGTTCTGGCCGAGCTGGCGAGCCGGCAGGACAGTGTCGCGCCGCCCGAGCTATGCCGCTGACCGCAGCAGGCCGGCCAGGGCGTCGCCGAGCCGTTCCCGCCGGCAGAGCCGGTCGTGCCCGCCGGCGAACTCGGCGTAGGTGAGCGGACAGCCCCGCGCGGTCAGCACGTCGCGCAGGTGCCGGTTGGGGCGCAGGGTCACGGGACTGTCCACGATCACCGGTGGGACGGTGCGCGGGGTCCGCGGCGGAACGGAGGTCACCGGCACGGTACCCATACCGCGGTTACCACCAGACCGCGTTCGACGAGGTAGCGGCCGTGCAGGGCGGTGAGCGGCGGCCCGCCGTCGATCCGGGCGCCGTCGACGCGCAGCCGCGCGGTGAACGCGCCGGCCGCCGGATCGACGGTCAGGTTCGCCTCGTCGAAGCCGAGCCATCGCCGGGTCAGCGGGTACCAGGCCTTGTAGACGGCCTCCTTGGCGCTGAAGAGCAGCCGGTCCCAGTGCACGGCCGGTTCGGCGCGCGACAGGCGCGCCAGGTGCTCGGCGTCGCCCGGCGCGGTCACCGCGCCCAGCACGCGCGGCGGCAGCGGTGCGTGCGGCTCGGCGTCGATGCCCACGCTCGCCACCTCTTCGGTACGGGTGACAGCCGCCGCCCGGTATCCGGCGCAGTGGGTGATGCTCCCCGCCAGACCGGCCGGCCAGACCGGTTCACGGCGTGGTCCGGGCCGGATCGCCACCGGCGGATGCCCGAGCCCGGCCAGGGCCTCCCGCGCACAGCGCCGCGCGGTGACGAACTCGCGCCGCCGCCCCGGTGCCGCGGTCGCGACCAGGTCCTCCTCGCCGGGGAAGGATCCTTCGGCCTCGTCGTCCGCGAACGCCTCGGCGGTGACCACCGACGACGGCAGCAACGAGCCCAGCACCGGCTTCCCTCCCCCTCCCGCGGGTCGGTCCCACGGGAAGAGGAGTGTCCCACCCGCCTCGGCTATCGACGAGCCTTGGCCCGGTAGGCGCCGATCATCAACGGCCACATCGCGGTGTGCCCGCCCTGCTCCACCACGGCCCGCTCCATGTCGGTCAGCCAGGCGTCACGCTGCGCCTCGGTGGCCACGCCGAGCGAGATCGCGGCCGGCGCCACACTGCGGTAGGTGGCGGTGAGCATCCCGCCGGCCCGCGCCAGGGGTTCCATCCGGCCGGCCACCTCGATCCCGTCCGGCTCACCGATCCCGGCCTCGGCGAACAGCGCCGGCAACCGGTGGCCCATCCGGATCTCCCGGCCGGCCGTGGTGAACGTGCCGAGGAAGACCCGCCGCCACTCGTCGACCAGCGGCAGATCCGGGTAGACGCCGACGGTGCGCAGGTCGTAGTCCTGCACGACGAGGTGCCCGCCGGGCGCGGTCCACTCCCACATCCGGCGCAGCACGGTCACCGGGTCGGTGACGTGCATCAGCAGTAACCGTGCGAAGACCAGGTCGTATCCGCCGGGCGGCGGCTCGTCGCGGATCGCGTCGCCGGCCACGAACCGGCACTGCCGGTGGCCCGCGTCGTGCAGCATCCGCACCGCGGCCGTGCCGAGCGTCGCGTCGACGTCCATCCCGGTGACCGTGCCGCCCGGGCCGGTCCGCTCGGCCATCAGCCGCATCGTCTCGCCCGGCCCGCAGCCGACGTCCAGGCAGCGGGCCCCGGCGCTGAGCCCGGCCCGGTCGAACAGCGTCGCGGTCGCGTCCTGCCAGATCCTCGCCTGGACGCGTAGTCGCTCGTACTCGGCATCGGTGCGCCCGAGCACGTACGCATCGGTGGTGGTCATCGTCGCCTCCCGGCTGTCGTGTTGTGTTCGCCAGGCTGGCGCGTGGCGCCGCGCGGGCTCATCGTGGAACGACTACTGAGGTTTCACCGGGAGCAGGACGATGACCGGGACGCCATGGGGGCGTGAGGCGGAGCTGTCGGTGCTGGCCGGCGGCCTGGCCGCCGCCGCGTCCGGCGCCGGCCGGCTGCTGGTCGTCGAGGGGCCGGCCGGGATCGGCAAGACCACGCTGCTCGACGCCGCCGCGGCCCGGGCCGCGGATCACGGCATGACCGTGCTGCGGGCCCGCGGTAATCCGCTGGAGCAGGACTTCGCCTTCGGCATCGCCCGGCAGGTGTTCGCGCCGGTCCGCGCCACCGACGGCTGGGCGGCGATCTGTCGCGGGCCGGCCGAGCCGGCCGACCGGGTGCTCACCGCCGATCCGCCGGTGACCGGCCACGACGTGGAGGCGATGTACGCGGCGGCGCACGGCCTGTTCTGGCTCACCGCCCACCACGCCGGCCGGACCCCGGCGGTGCTCTGCGTCGACGACGTGCATTGGGCGGACGCGCCGTCCCTGCGCTGGCTGGTGGGCCTGGCCCGGCGGATCGACGAGCTTCCGATCGTGGCCATCCTGGCCGCCAGCACCGGTGAGCCGGCCGCCGATCCGCGGATCCTCGGCGAGCTGACCGCGACCGCCACCCCGGTCCGCCCGCGACCCCTCGATCCGGCCTCGGCGGCCCGGTTGATCGGCTCGGCACTGCCCGGCGCGACGCCGGGCTTCGCCCGCGCCTGTCACGCCGCCACCGGCGGCAATCCCTTCCTGTTGTCGGTCCTGCTCAGCGAGGTACGAGCGAACGGCGCCACCCCGGACGACGACGGCGTGACGGCTCTCGGCACCGGCCCGGACCGGGTGCACCGCTGGGTGGAGCAGCACCTGCGGCGGTTCCCCGGCGGCGCCGTGGACCTGGCCCGGGCGCTCGCCGTTCTCGGTCCGGCCGCCACCCTGCGGCACGCGGCCGCGCTCGCCGGCCTGCCGGTGGACCGCGCGGCCGTCCTGACCGACGCGATGCGCGCGTCCGGGCTGCTCAGCGCGGACGCGGCGCCGGTGCTGGCCCATCCGATCGTCGCCACCGCCCTCTACGACGGGATGGGTCCCGGCCTGCGTGGCGTCCTGCACTCCCGGGCCGCCCGGCTGCTGGCCGCCACAAACGCCGGCGACCCCGAGCGGGCCGCCCTGCACCTGCTGCACGCCGAACCCGTCGGCGACGACTTCGCCATCGGCCTGCTGCGCGCCGCGGCCCGCCACGCCACCTCCCGGGGCGCGCCGGAGGTCGCCGTGACGTTCCTGCGCCGGGCCCTGAACGAACCACCCGCCGAGCGCCACACCGAGACCGCGATCCGGCTCGACCTGGCCCTGGCCCTGGCGGCCGGACGGCAGGCCGGCGCGAACGAGCTGGCCCGCCGGCTGGTGGCCGGCATCGACGCGCCGGCCGACCGGGCGGACGCGGCCCTGCGCTGCGGGCGGGCCCTGGCGCTGACCGGCGACCAGCCGGCGGCGATCGACCTGTACCGGCTGGTCCTGGACCGTCCCGCCGGTGTTCCCCCGGACACCCTGGCCCGGATCGAGGCGGAGTGGGCCGCCAACGCCTGGACCGACAGCCGCACCCGGCCGGCGGCCGGCGCCCTCGCCCGCGCCCGCCTGGCCACCCGGTCGCCGGCCGCCCCGGCCCGGCCCGCCGCGGAGACACCGGCCGCCCGCGCGGCCGCGGAAACACCGGCCACCTTTGCCGCCCGCCCGGCCGCGGAGATCTCACCTGCCGCGCGGGCCTGGCAGGTCGACGGGCCGCCGGAGCTCTGGCGGGTTGCCGCCGTCGCCGAGGCCACCTTCGCCGGCTGGCCGCCGGGCGAGTGTCTCGCCCTGCTCGCGCCCCTGCTCGACACCGGCGCGCTGGCCGCCGAGACCGACTCGCTGCTGCCCACGGCCGCCGCCGTCATGCTCACCGCCGGCGGTCACCTGGACCGGGCGCTGGCGCTGGCCGACGGAATGATCGCCGACGGCCGGGCGCGGGGTTGGCCGAGCACGGTCGCGCACGGCGGCTTCCTGCGGGCGCTCGCCCTGCTCCCGGCCGGCGCGGTCAGCGAGGCCGCCACCGAGGCACGCGCCGCCCTGGACTTCAAGATCGCCACTGGCACCACACCGGCGGCCGCGATGCTGTGGGCCCTGACGCCGCTCATCGAGGCGCTGGTCGAGGCCGACCGGGCCGCCGGGGCCGAGACGGTGATCGCCTCGGCCGGTCTCGGGGAGCCGCCGGCGCACGCGCTCACCGCTCCGATGTTCCTGCAGAGCCGGGCCCGGTTGCGGATGGCACAGGGGCGGCCGGGACCCGCGCTGGACGATCTGCTCGACGCCGCCGCCCGCTGGGCGGAACTCGACATCAGCCACCCGGTGCTGGTCTGCTGGCCGGCCGGGGCGGTCCGGGCGTACCTCGCGATGAACCGGCCGGACCGGGCACGCCGCACCGCCGAGACATACCTCGAGTCGGCCCTGCGGACCGGCGCGCCGGAGGCGATCGGCGCGGCACTGCGGGCGTCCGCCCTGGTCAGTGCGGGAGCCGACCGCATCGCCCTGCTCGAACGCGCGGTCCAGGCGACCGGCGACGGCCCGGGCCGCCTGCAGTACGCGTACGCCTTGCATGATCTTGGTGGGGCGCTGCGCCGGGCCAACCGGCGCGGCGAGGCGCGCGAGCCGCTGCGCGCCGCGCTGGAGATCGCGGACGCCGGCGGCGCGGCCCGGCTGGCCGGGCGTGCCCTGGCCGAGCTGCGCGCGGCCGGCGCCCGGCCGCGGCGAACCGCCCGGCACGGGATGGACGCGCTCACCGACGCGGAACGTGCGGTGGTCGGCCTCGCCACCCGCGGGCTCACCAACCGGCAGATCTCCGAACAGCTGACCCTGAGCCGGCGCACCGTGGAGACCCACCTGGCGCACGCCTACCAGAAGCTGGAAATCCACTCCCGCGCCGAGCTGGCCGGCGTCACGGCCTCGCCGCGATGATCCCTTTCGGTCCACGGTGGACCCGGTTCCGACGAGCGGCCGACCCGGCCCGGCGAATGCGGAGATGACCCTGCCGAACGGCGCAACCGGACATCCGGAGGAACCGGTCAGATCTCGGACTTTGGGCGCGACTTCGCCGTGCTGAAGCGGGAACGGCAGTCATCGGAAACGTACGGCGGGCACAATGGGCCGCATGGATCTTCGCCAGGGCATCGGTCTGCGCCGTCTCGGCAAGACCGCCGATGAGTTCCAGCAGGACCTGTTGAGCACGCTCTACTACCGGCGTGGCACCACGGTGGAGTCGGCCAGCGCCCGGGACGCGTACGAGACGTTGTCCCTGACCGTGCGCGACCGGCTCGCTGAACGCCGGGCCCGCACCGCGGCCGCGCACTTCGCCACCAACCCACGCTGGGTGTACTACCTTTCCGCGGAGTACCTGCTGGGCGCGCAGCTCGAACAGAACCTGCTCTATTCCGGCACCGGCGAGCTGGCGGCCGAGGCGGTCAAGACACTCGGCTTCACCCTCGAGGAGCTCGAGGACCTCGACGTCGAGCCCGGCCTGGGCAACGGCGGCCTGGGCCGGCTCGCCGCCTGCCTGGTCGACGCGATGGCCACCCGGGACATCCCGGCGGTCGGCTACGGCATCCGGTACGACTTCGGCATCTTCAAACAGTCCCTGGCCGGCGGCGCCCAGGCGGAAGGCCCGGACGACTGGGCGTTCCAGGGCAACCCGTGGGAGTTCCCGGCGCCGGACGACCGGCAGACCGTCGGCTTCTACGGCCACACCGAGCCGATCCCCGGTTCGCAGACCCGCAAGCGCTGGGTGCCCGGGGAGATCGTGCTCGGCGAGCCCAGCCACATGCTGGTCCCCGGTTACGGCACCGAGACGGTCAACATCGTCCGGCTGTGGCGGGCCCGCGGCAGTGAGGCCTCGTTCGACCTGTCCCGGTTCTCCGCGGGGCAGTACGCGGAGGCGGTCCAGGAAGCGGTCCGCGCCGAGAACATCAGCAAGGTCCTCTACCCCGACGACAGCACCGAGCTCGGCCGTGAGCTGCGGCTCAAGCAGCAGTACTTCCTCTGCTCGTGCTCGCTGCGCGACATCATCCGGCGCTTCAAGATCCGCAACGAGAACTGGGACGACTTCGCCGACAAGACCGTCATCCAGCTCAACGACACGCACCCGACGATCGCCATCGCCGAGCTGATGCGGCTGCTCGTCGACGAGTACGAGCTGGAGTGGGAGCAGGCCTGGTCGATCACCCGGCGCACGTTCGCCTACACCTGTCACACCCTGCTGCCGGAGGCGCTGGAGACCTGGCCGGTGCACGTCTTCGAGCGGCTGCTCCCCCGGCACCTGGAGATCATCTACCTGATCAACATGCTGTTCCTGCGCGAGGTCGAGGAGCGGTTCCCGGGCGACACCGACCGGCTCCGGCGGATGTCGATCATCCAGGAGGAGCCGGAGCGCCGGGTCCGCATGGCGCACCTCGCGGTGGTCGGCACCGAAGCCGTCAACGGCGTCGCCGAGCTGCACTCCAAGCTGCTGCGGGAGACCGTGCTCAACGACTTCGCCGACCTGTGGCCGGCCAAGTTCCAGAACGTCACGAACGGCATCTCCCCGCGCCGCTTCATCAAGATCGCCAATCCGCGGCTCTCCGATCTGATCACCGAGGGCCTGGGTGGCGACGGCTGGCTCAGCGACCTGGATCGGCTGGCCGGGCTGGAGGCGCTCGCCGGCGACGCGTCGTTCCTGGAACGGTGGCGGGCGATCAAGCGGGCCAACAAGGTCGACCTGGCCGCGGGCGACCCGGACTCGCTCACCGACGTGATGATCAAGCGGTTCCACGAGTACAAGCGGCAGCAACTCAAGCTGCTGCACATCATCACGCTCTACCACCGGATCCGGAACGACCCGGGCGCCGACTGGGTGCCGCGGACCGTGCTGTTCGCCGGGAAGGCGGCGCCGGCGTACCACGCGGCGAAGGACATCATCCGGCTGATCAACGCGGTGGGGGCCACCATCGCGGCGGATCCGGTGGTCTCGCCGTACCTGAAGGTGGTTTTCGCCGAGAACTACAACGTGACGCTCGCCGAGCGGATCATTCCGGCGGCCGACCTGAGCGAGCAGATCTCGCTCGCCGGCAAGGAGGCGTCCGGCACCGGCAACATGAAGCTGGCCCTCAACGGCGCGCTCACCATCGGCACGCTGGACGGCGCGAACATCGAGATCCGGGCCCGGGTCGGCGAGGAGAACTTCTTCCTCTTCGGGCTGGACGCCTTCCAGGCCGCCGACCTGCGCTACAGCGGATACCGGGCGCGCGACCACTACGAGAACGACGCCGAACTGCGGGCCGCGATCGACGCCATCCAGTCCGGCGCGTTCGGCGGGGTCGGGCACGAGGTGGCCGGTTCGCTGCTCGGCTGGGACGAATACCTGACGCTGGCCGACTACCGCTCCTACGTGGACTGCCAGGACCAGGTCGAACGGGTGTGGCGCGACCAGGCCACCTGGGACCGCATGTCGGTGATGAACACGGCCCGCAGCGGCTTCTTCTCCGCCGACCGGACGGTCGCCGACTATGCGGCGCGCATCTGGCGGGTCGCCCCGGTCCCCGTCCCGCGCGAGGAGTGACAGTGGGGAGTTCGGGTGTGTGTCGCACCCGAACTCCCACACTCAGCCGACCCTCACGGTTCCGTCCGGCTCGCGTACGCAGTTGACCTTGCGGGCCGCGGTGGCGGCGGCACCGGTCAGGCACCTGCCGAGGACGCCGTGCCCGGCCGCGTTCGGGTGCCACGACTCCTGGCACGTCTGGAAATAGGTGACGCACGTGTTGGCGAACCGCTGGATGGCGATCTTGTCGTAGCCGGCCAGGTCGGTGAGGAAGACGCCGGACGTGCCGTCCTGCACCCGGATCGGGGTCGCCAGCGCGCCCGCCGGGTCGGTGGTCGCCTCGCAGAGCCGGGCCCCGTCGAAGGCGCGCTGCACGTTCAGATGCACCAGCTGCGGGAACTGCGGTGACAGCTGGGCGTGCACCGATCCGACCAGGTCACCGAGCGCGGCCGAGAAGGCGTGCCCGGCCGGCAGGCTGGCCCGGTGGATCGGGCAGCCGGCCCGGTAGCGTTCCGCGCCGAGCGCCCGGAACTTGTCCCGGTCGTCCTGGCGGCCGTCCTCCTCGACGAGGCTGGGCAGCACGTCGGTGGGGAGCGGGTTGGTGTAGTCCTGCAGCACCACCCGGTGCTGCCCGTCGGCGTCGATCTCGTCGAGAACGGTCAGCAGGGTGCGTACGGCCTGGACCGTCTCCGCCGTGGCCGCCGACAGCTGGGCGGCGGTCGCCAGGTCGTCCGCGGCGCACGGCTCCTGCGGCACCGGCCCGTTGAGGTACGCCCAGAACTCCCACCACCCGGTCCAGGCGTCCGCGATGAACCGGTTCGCGCACTTCACCGCCACGTCGCCGAAGGTGAAGGAGCTGTTGTTGGAGCCCAGCCCGAGCAGCACCAGGTCGATGTCGTGGGTCCGCGCCACTGTCCGCAATTGATCCACCTGTGCGGCGACCTGCCGCCCGCTCGCTCGGCTGCTCGACGCCGCCGCGATGTCATGCGGCTGCCCGCCCGAGCAGGCGAGGTTGAACCGGGCCGCGACACCGGGCAGGTCGGCCCGGAAGATCGAGGCGTTCGCCGACCGGTGACAGAAGTAGGCGTTCGAGTTCGGCGCTGACCAGCCGGGGAAACCCTGAGCCGCGCCGTTGACGTCGGCGACCGGCTGATAGGCGCCGGCGCCCTCACCGCTGATGAAGCTGTCACCCAGCGCCACCGCAGCGGTCAGCAGCGCGGCCCGGGCCGGCACGGCCGGCGTGAGCGGGAGGAGGATCGAAACGACGGCGACGGTCAGGACATGGACGACGAGCGATCTCCGAGCCATGCGCAATCTGATCATCAAATGTGAATGAACGTCAATGTTTGCCGGCGTGTGACAACGCCGTTTCGGCGTCGCCGTGGTGATATTCGCGTCTCGCCCTTGCCCAACCCGCACCGCGATCTCTAACGTCTCCCGGTCCGGACCAGAACAGGAGGTGGTGTGCCGATGCGCGACGACGCGTTCCGCGCGTATTTCGAGCGGCATCACGCCTCGCTGTCCCGTTTGGCCTATCTGATGACCGGCGAGTCCGAGGCCGCCGACGATCTGGCCGCCGACGCGCTGACCGAGGTGTGGCGGCACTGGGACCGGGTGACCGCCGCCGACGACCCGGCCGCCTACGGCCACGGCATCGTGATGAACCTGGCCCGCAACTGGGTGCGCCGCCGCGGGCGGGAGCGGCTGCTGTCGTTCGAGGGGTTCCGGCGTACCCGGGAGAGCGACGTCCCGGCCGTCCTGGACGTGCGCGGCGCCCTGCGCCGGCTCCCGCACCGCCGGCGGGCGTGCGTGGTCCTGCGGTACGCGTTCGACCTGCCGGAGAAGGACGTCGCCGCGATCCTCGGCATCTCGGTCGGCGCGGTGAAGAGCGCAACCTCTCGCGGGGCGCGACAACTCGCCGAACTGTTGGGTGACAGCCACGTGAGCCGGATCGACGGTTGGGAGGCGGCACGGTGAGGCTCTCCGACGACGAACTGCGCTCGGCCCTGCGCGCCGAGGCCGCGGCACACCGCCCGGACCGCGAGGCGATGCTCGACCGGATCACCCAGACCGCGATGAATCCGGCGCGCCCCGCACAGCGGCGCGGCTCCCGCACCCGGATGGCCGCCGCGGCCGCCGCCGTGGTCGCGGTCCTGGCCGGTGGCGGTGTCGCCAACTGGGCGCTGGCCGGCGACGCCGACCCGGACCAGGCGGTGCCCACCCCGGCGCCCACCACGACCGCTCCCGCACCGAGCCCGGTCGCGTCCGCGCCGTCGCCGAGTGCGCTCCCGAGCTCGCCGGCTGCTTCGCTGGCGGCGTCACAGTCAGCGCCGCAGTCGGCACCGCAGTCGCCGTCCGCGCCGCCGTCGAAGCCCGCCACCAGCCGGCCCGCGTCGAAGCCGGCCACCGCCACCCCGCCCTCCGTCGCGCAGGGCCCGCTCTGGTCCGACGGCTCGGTCGCCCCGGACGGCGGCGCCAGCGTGATCACCCTGAAGACGACCGAGCAACTCACCGCCCTGGAGGTGGTGATCCGGGTGGCCCGCACCGAAGGCCTGGCGTCCCGCGGCGGCACCAAGCAGACCCCCGGCGCCAGCGTCACCACCTCGGTCACCGAGGAACCGGACGCGCTGCTCTACCGTTTCGTCCTGTCGTCCGCGGACACTCTCGCCCCCGGCACGTACACCTTCACCGCGAAATACACCCACCCGGCCGGCAGCCGCGACGCCGGCGCCGACACCTACCAGGCCACCGCCACCGCGGCCTCCGGCCCGATCAAGGTCAACGGCACCTTTTAGTACGGGCTACCCCGCCCGCCGAGCTACTCCTCCCGTGGCTATGCGCGATCATCAGCCCACTCCAGGCCGCCCGGCGACCGCCGGGCTGAAGCACAACTCACCCCGCCGCCGCGCCATCGCCCCCGCCGGCTCTCCGCCTCCTCCGGCCACCGACCCCGCCCCACACGCCAGCCACGCCAACCGGCTGTCCCGCAGGGTCGCCTCAACGCGCCAAACCCAGCACTGCACGACAGCCAAGCCACACAGCTGACCCGCAGGGTCGGCTCAGCGTGTCAGAGCGAGCACTGCACGACAGCCGGGTCAGATGGCTGACCCGCAGGCTCGGCTCGGCGCGCTAGAAGGAGCACTGGCGGTCAGCCGGGGAAGTCGCTGCTCAGGCGGCGGCTAGCAGGCGGGTGTTGGTCACCGCCATGGTGCGCACCTCGTGCTCGGTGAAGCCGGCGGCGAGCAGGCGGTCGGCGAAGAGGGCGAGCCCGTCCTCGACCGGCGGATTGAAGGGCTGGCCGAGATCGCTGGAGAGCACCGAATGCTCCGGCCCGACCGCGCGGATGGCGGCGAACAGGTCGTCCCAGGTGACCTTGCCGGTGTGCGGGGTGGTGAAGCAGCGTTCCAGCAGGGCGCCCATCTCGGCGAGCACGCGCTGGTCGGCCACCGGCAGCCGCTGCGAGGTGAACTCGGGATGGGTGACCACGATCCGGCGCACCCCCTCGTCGCGGGCGGCCCGGACCACCGCGATGATCTCCGCGGCGGCCAGGTGGCCGGTCGCCAGCACCATGTCGTGCCGGGCGACGACCCGCAGCACCTGGCGCACGTCGTCGCGGACCGCGCCGGACGGGTCGACCACCTCGACGGCGTCCGGCACGATGCCCTGCGCGTGCAGGTCGGCCTGCAGCGCGCCCCACATGGCCGGTTTCGCACCGGGAAGGTCACCGGCGGTGCTGGTGCGCTGATTGCGCGAGTCCACGGTGGGCATCCAGACGATCCGCGCCCCGAGCCGACCGGCAATCTCGACGGCCGCCGGATTCATCCCGCCCATCGACCCGTTCAGAGTGATCGCGCCGAGCACGTCGACGCCGGGCACGGCCTTGCGCACGACGGCGGCCCGCTCGGCGGTGGTCACGTAGTGCGACTTGAGCACAAAACCGGCCAGGCCCACCGCGGCGAAGCGGTGGGCCAGGTCCAGGTCGTCGATGCGCCGCTCCATCACATCCGGGGCGACGTGCACGTGGGTGTCGTACGCCCCGGCGACGAGGGCGCGGGCGGCAGCCGACGGAGCTGACATGCCGCCCATGCTGTCACAGCCGGCTCAGTTCTCCTTGATGCCGCCGAGCGGGCTCTTCTGGGTCAGGTTCGCCGGGGCGTTCCATTTCTGCAGCTCGGAGCTGTTGCAGGTCGCCACCATGATCCGGCTGGTGCCGTCGGTGTGGGTGGTGTCCTTGGTCGCCTTGGTCAGATCGGTGGGCTGCAGGCAGAGTCCGCCGTTGTCCTCGATCCGGAAGCTGGTGGTGTAGCTGCCGGTGTCGTAGCGCACGTTCCAGACGAGTTCCTTGGGCAGCGCGGTGACCGCGAGGGTCGCGACGTTCGCCGGGCACTGCACCACCGTCACCCAGCTGCTGGCGGTCGCCTTCTCCGGCGACTTCAGGCAGTACTTCACGTTGCTCTTGGTGACGACGATCGGACCCTTCTTCTCGCTCGCCGGAGCGACCGGTTGTGGGTGCACCCAGATCTGGTTCCAGTCGACCTTGCCCTTCGGGTCCTGCTTGCAGAACCACGCGATCATGTACGCGTAGGTGACGCTCTGGTTGGTGACGTCCAGGCAGCGGCTGAACTGCGCGTAGTTGACCAGCTGGAAGGTCTGCGCACCCGCCATGCCGGCACCGACGCCGTAGTCGAACCGCCAGACCATCAGCGTTCCGGTGGCGGCGCAGGTCGCCAGCTTGAGCCCCACGTCGGTCTTGTTGGCGGTCTTGAGGCTGATGCAGAGACCCTCCACGACCTGGGAGGAGCTGGTGGAACGCAGCAGGCTGCTGCCGTCCAGGCTCCACTGGTAGACGGGCGCGATGGCGCCGGTTGGGCACGGCCGCAGCACGACGTCGTTGTTGGCGAGGTGCGAGTCACCCGCGTGCACGCACATGCCGTCCGGTGCGGCGGTCGTCTCCGAGTTGACCAGGTGCAGGTACAGCTCCTTGGTGTACTGGAACTGCTGCGTGCTGCTGCCGTTGCAGAGCTGCATCTTGACCGCCGCGCCCGACACCGGTGTCTTCGAGCCGCTGTCCATGCAGACCTTGCCGGCCGTGGAGGAGCTGATCCAGATCGGACCGCCGTCGATGTTCTCGTTGTTGAGTTCGAGCGTGTAGGTGGCATTGAGGGTCCGGCTGCTGTAGCTCGGGCTGTCCGTGGTGCCCGCGTTGAGAGCACCGGAACCCTTCGAGGTCAGCTTCGCGGTCTTCGGCGGCTTGGTGAGCGGGCACGTCATGACTTCGGCGTTCTCGTCGTAGTACTCGATGGTGACCTCGTACTCGAGCTTCTCGTCGCCCACCCCGGCGTCACCCTTGACCGTGCAGGGGGGCAGGTCCTCCACCCGGCCGTCCTTGTCCAAGGCCGCCGCCGCGATCTGGGCCATCACGACGTCGAGGCCGATCCGGGCCCCGGACAGCGCGGTGTTGCGGTCCACCAGGGTCCGCGTGCTGGTGACCTGCCGGACGATCAGCGGCAGGAACGCGATCGAGAGGACCACCCCGACGGTGACGATCATCATTGCCAGGGGCAGCGATCCGCGGTCGTCACCGGTACGGCGATGCAACATCATTTGGGCCTTCCTTCGCCGCACTTCTTGTCGGCTTCCGCAGCCTTGTCCCCGACGTTCACGGCGGTGATGTTCTGGGAAGTGAAAACGCTGTCAAAGGGCAGCAGGACCGTGCCGTCCTGAACCTCGAACCGGATACGGACCATCTCGAAGTAGTTGCTGAACTCGGTGCCTACTCCAGCGTTAACCGCATTCGCGCCGGTGTACGGAGCCTTGTTCGGCAGCTGAAGGGTGAACGGGTCGGCGCCGCCGTCGAGCTTCGCCTTGGCAGCGAGGGTGACCGGCGGTCCGGGCTTCGTGCTGGGCAGGTCCCAGCTGGCGAGGCGTAACGCGCCGTTCGCCGTGTCGAAGATGAGCTGCCGGCAGCGGACCGGAGGCTCCGTGGTCTCACCCTGCTTCTTCTCCCGCGGCGGGAGCGTGTACTCCAGGTAGTAGCTGGATCCGAACACACCGGGCGTGCTGATCCAGGTCGCATACCGCAGTTCACGGTCCACCCGGCGGAAGCTGTTGTCGAGCTGGTCACGAGCGAAGGAGACCTGATCGATCTGCTTGCTGCCGGAGTAGATCTGGACGGTGGCGGTCAGTACCGCCACCAGCACGACCGACATGATTCCGGTAGTGACCAGGACCTCCATCAGGCTGTAGCCCTGGTCACCGGCGGGCGGCCGGCGGCGCATCCGCCGTCGCACTCGGGTCTCCCTCCGGCTCATTTGACGATCCAGGTGAAGGAGTAGAGGCTGGTCTGCAGCGGGTTGCTGCTGGAGACCGACAACGTGATCACGTAGGTGCCGGCAACCGTCGGCGTACCGCTGATCGTGTCCTTCCCGTTGTTCCACTTCAGTCCCGGCGGCAGAAGTCCGACCACGCTGACCTGGGTTCCCTTCGCTCCGATCATGTCCGCGTTCGTGGTGACCGGCAGGGTCACCTCCTGGCCCCGGGACGACGTCACCTGGCTGGCCGGCGAGGTGACGCCCAGGGCAGGCGTGGTGCTGGTCACGACCAGCTCGAACGTGACGGTCACCGTCTTGCCGAGACCGTCCGTCACGCTCACCGTCGGCAGGAACGTGGCCGGGATGAGGACCGGGCCTCCGGAGATCACACCGGTAGCGGGATCGATGGTCACGGTGGCCGGCAGACCGGTGGCGGCATAGGTGTACTTTCCGTCGCCGCCCATGGCGACCGTGGGGATGCTGACCGTCGACAGGATCGGAACGCTCTGGTTGGCGATCGGCTGCACGGTGAGCGGTTCGTAGACCTTATGGGTGTAGGTCTTCGGCGCACCCGTCACACCGTTCCCGTCGGTCACCGCGACGCTGACGCTGAAGTCCGCGAGTGCGGTTCCCTGGATCACCCCGGTGGTCTTGTCGAAGGTGAAGCCCATCGGCAGATTCGACTTCAGCGTGTAGGCGGTGTAACCACCCTCGCCTCCGGTGGGAACCGGAACGAGTTTCACCGGGTCGCCGACGTAGCTCGCCGCCACACCGGGGTAAGTGAGGCTCGGCTGCTCGACCACCTTCCAGGTGAGGCTGCCCATCGTGTCGGTGAGCTGCTTGCCGTCCTCGCGCTTGCTCTCGCGCACCGAAACCGCGCCGTTGGGGTAGAGACCCGCGGTCGTCGGCGTTCCGCCGACCACCCCGGTCACGCTGTCGATCGCCAGACCGGGCGGCAGGCCGGTGGCGCTCCAGGTGTAGGGCTGCTGGCCCTTATAGGCCTTCATCGGGACGGTGATCTGGTTGAGGCCGACGTAGAAGGTCTCCAGGACCGGCGCGGCGATGTACAGCGTGCCCAGCTTGTTGCTGTACTGGTTCTCGTCCTTGACCCGGGAGATCAACGTGGAGGCGACGTAACCGCACTCGCCGCCGGTCGCCGTGCAGCTCTTGTGCGGCCAGGTGATCAGAACGGTCACCCGGAAGTACTTCAAGATCGTGGCAAGGTTGGTCGGGCGCTTGGGGTCGCCCTCAGGCAGGGGAAGGACACAATCGTCGTTACGGAGCACGTAGACCTCGCAACCGCCGACGAAGACGGTCTGCTTGAAGGTCATTCCGCCGTACGAGAGGGTCCGGGTCCCGGTCGGGATCGCCGCCTCGTCACCCTGGGCGGAGTCCTTCAGGTCCCACTCGAGTTTGGTCTGCTTGAAGTACGGCGCCAGCTTGTCCTTGAAGGCGCCTTTCTCGGCTTCCGCCCGCTGCGACTTGCTCTTGGCCTCCCCGCGCCCGCTGAGCAGCGCGTACGGCTCGAGAGCGCGCACCTGCTCCAGCGTGTTGGCCGCGAGCTGCGCCGCCGCACGCTGGTCACGCTGCTGCGCGATGGCGAGCGAGCCGTTCACGAAGAACGCGCCCAGGCCCGCCATGGCGACGCTGACCACGGTCAACGCCACCAGCACCTCGAGGAGGGTGAAACCCTCGTCACCGGCGCGACGGCCGACCGGTTCGCTGCGCATCTCACTCCCGACTGGTCCTTGGGCAGGGGTCTGCCAAAGGCCACCATCGGCAGGCCGCCGCGGGAGTGGAGGTTTCTCAGCGCGCCATGTGCAGGCGGATCGTGGTGCCGTCGCGGCGGGCGTGCACGCGCACCAGGTCGCAGAGATCGTTGACCAGGATCAGGCCGCGGCCGTCCTCGCGGTCCGGGCCGGGCGGGATCCGGCCGGCCATCGGGTCGGCGAGGTCGCCGCGGTCGTCGACCTGGGCGTACACGTAGTCGGGCGAGTCCCAGACGGTGACCGTCCCGCCGCCGCCGGTGTGCTGGAGGGTGTTGATCGCCAGCTCGTTCACGGCCAGGACCAGGTCGCCGAGGCGTTCGGCGCCCAGACCGGCGGACCGGGTGACGAACCGCCGCACCTCCCGCAGGTCGGCCGGTCCGGCGTAGTTCATGGTCACGGCGCCGGCCGGCACCGGCGGCAGCGGCTCGTTGTGCCGGGCCACGGTGACCAGCGGGTCGGCGTACCAGTGACTCTCCCGCCGGACCTCGTCGACGATCATGACCGGGTGGGTACGCAGCGCGTCGTCGAGGCGTTCGCGGTGCAGCCGCCTCGCGTCGTACGGGCAGAGCACCACCGCGTCCCGCCCGCAGAACGCGGTGTTGGTCAGCGCCTCGTGGGTGACGCACGCCGGGTATTCGACCGCGGACCGGGCCGGCCAGACCTGCTCGCCGAGGATCGACACCCGCCGGCCCGGGTGGGCCGCCGCGAAGGCCAGCAGCACGCCGGGGATGATCCGGCCCGGGTTCCGCCCGGCCACCGCCATGTCGGCGAAGGTGACCTTGCCGGTCAGGTCGGCCAGGGCGTCCCGCAGCAGGGTCAGGTTGGCGCCGGGCACCGCGACCAGGACGGCGTCGCCGGCTGCCACCGCCGAGCGGACGAAACCGGTCGTGCCGTGCAGGTACTGCTCGACGTCCCGGTAGAAGAGAGCCGGGTGCTCGAAGGTGATCACGCGACGTACTCCACTGCCTGGCCGGCGCTGTGGAACGTCAGCAACCGCCGCAACGAGCGGGAGCAGCCCACGAGCCGCAGCTGCCGGCCGTCCGCGACGCGCAGCAGGTTGCGCGCGGCCGCCGAGTCGGCGAATCGCAGGCCGCCGACGTCGACCGTCAGCGTCGCCGCGCCGTCCTCGAGGAGGTGCTCGATCACCGCGTTCAGGGCGTGCCGGTTCGACAGGTCGGCCTCGCCCTCCAGCCTGATGCCGGGCGGGTCGCTGATCCGGACCGCCCGGAACAGCGGGACGGCCCGCGGGTCGGTCTCCTCGGTGACCGTGGCCGGATGCGAGCGGGTCACCCAGCGCAGCCGGTCGGCGCTGAACAGCCGCCGGTTGTAGAGGCAGACCCCCATCGCGAAGCCCTCCGCGAAGATCCGGTTCACGCGGGACTCGTACCAGGTCAATCGATCGTCCTGGATGCGCGCCCAGGACATGTCGCCGACCGCCCGCAGGCCGCGGTAGCCGGCCGCGGCGGCCTGGCGGGCCGCCGCCCGCCAGCTCTCGATGGTCGCCTCCGGATCGAACGTCGCGCCGCTCAGGTGTTCCCCGCCGATCCGCAACTGACCCCGGGCGTACGCGGTACCCACGTCGACGCCCTGAGCGGTCAACTCCGCCTCGACCCGATCGCCGCCCGGTCCGTGATAGAGGATGCGGTGGTGATCGCGCAGGCCCGCCCGGATGTAGGCGGCGACGCTGCGGGTACGTAGCGGCTCATCGTCGAAGATGAGGCACACGTGGTCGCCCGGAGTGAGCCGATCGAGCAGACTCGCCTCGGTCATGACACCCCCTCGGGGGGCCACGCTACTTTCCCGGCTGCGACGCGCGGTATCGCTGAAACGGGGGTCAGCCGGTCCGGTCAGCGATGTAGTGACAGAGCGCTTCGAGGGTGCGGCGGGGCGGCCCGTCGGGCAGGGTCCGGGCGAGCCGGCGGGCGTCGTCCGCGTACCCGTGCACGGTTTCCCGGGCCTGCTTGAGCCCGGCCGATCCGCGCAGCAGCGCGAGTGCCTCGGCGTGCTCGGCGTCGTCGGTGAGCGGCCCCTTCGACAGCAGGGCGGTCAGGCGCGGGTCCTCGTCACCGGCGAGCGCGTAGAGCACCGGCAGCGTCGGCACACCCTCGCGCAGGTCGGTCCCCGGGGTCTTGCCGGACTGCTCCGACTCGGAGGCGATGTCGAGCAGGTCGTCGGAGAGCTGGAAGGCGAAACCGAACGCGGTGCCGAAGTCGGCGAGGGTCTCGACGTGCTCCGGCGCCAGCCCGGCGACCATGCCGCCGAAGCGGGCCGAGGTGGCGATCAGCGAGGCGGTCTTGTCCTCGATGACGCGCAGGTGGTGCTGGATCGGGTCGCCACCGCGCGGGCCGACCGTCTCGGCCAGCTGACCGCGGACGAGCTGGGCGAGGGTCCGCGACTGCAGCCGCACCGCGTCCTCGCCGAGGCCGGCGGCGATCCCGGCGGCGCGCGCCAGCAGGTAGTCGCCGACGAAGACCGCGATCGAGTTGGTCCAGCGCGAGTTGGCGCTGGCCGCGCCGCGCCGCAGCGGCGCCTCGTCCATCACGTCGTCGTGGTAGAGGGTGGCCAGGTGGGTCAGTTCCATGAGCACCGCGGCGGGCACCAGGCCGGGCCGGCCGGGGTCGCCGAACTGGGCGCCGAGCGCGACCACCAGCGGGCGGAACCGTTTGCCGCCGGCCTCGGCGAGATGGGTGGCGACCTCGGTGACGAGCGGGTCCGGGCTGGCGACCGCGGCACGCAGCTCGATCTCCACCGCGTCCAGGAAACCGGCGACCGACTCCCGGACGTCCGGGTCGATGAAATCGCTGAGTCCCGCCGAGCCGATCATGTTCGGAAGGCTAGATCACCTCGCTGAGAGGACCCTGAGCCGGGCAGAATCTCGGGGTATGACCGACACCGGGCCGCTCGCCGGCGTGCTGATCCAGGCGGTCGGCGGCCTGATGAGCGTGACCGGCGAATCCGGCGGCCCACCGCGCGAGGTGTTCCCGGCGGCCGACGGTGAGATCGTGGTGGCGGTCGGCAACGACGGGCAGTTCGCCGCCCTCGGCGAGGTTCTCGGCCTGCCACCCGATCCGCGCTTCGCCCGCAATGCCGACCGGGTCGCGCACCGCGACGAGCTGGCCGCGGAGATCAGCGCCAGGCTGCGGACCGGACCGGTGAATCACTGGATACCGCTGCTCACCGCACGAGGCGTACCGTGCGGTCCGGTGAACGACCTGGCGGCGGCCTTCGGCCTCGCCGCCGATCTCGGGCTCGAGCCGATCGTCCCCCCGATCACACTTTTGCGTACGCCGGTGCGCTACGACCGGCGCCCACCGAAACTGGCCGAACACACCTTGGAGGATCGATGACCGACCCGACCGACCTGATCGACATCGCCGGGCTGCTCAGCGACGAGGAGCGGCAGATCCAGGAGACGGTGGGCCGGTTCGTTGCCGATCGTGTCCGCCCGCACGTCGCCGGCTGGTTCGAGGAGGGCACCTTCCCCCGTGAGCTCGCCCCCGAGCTGGGCAAGCTGGGCCTGCTCGGCATGCACCTGGAGGGCTACGGGTGTGCCGGGACCAGCGCGGTCGCGTACGGTCTGGCCTGCCTCGAACTGGAGGCCGGCGACTCGGGCCTGCGCAGCTTCGTCTCCGTGCAGGGCTCGCTCGCCATGTTCTCGATCTGGAAATACGGATCCGAGGAGCAGAAGCAGGAGTGGCTGCCCCGGATGGCGGCCGGCGAGGCGATCGGCTGCTTCGGCCTGACCGAGCCGGACTTCGGCAGCGACCCGGCCAACATGCGCACCCGGGCCGTCCGCGACGGCGACGACTGGATCCTCACCGGCACCAAGATGTGGATCACCAACGGCAGCATCGCCGACATCGCCACGGTCTGGGCGCAGACCGAGGACGGCATCCGCGGTTTCCTCGTGCCCCAGGGCACCCCGGGCTTCACCACCCGCACCATCAAGCAGAAGCTGTCGCTGCGCGCCTCGATCACCGGTGAGCTGATCCTCGACGAGGTGCGTCTGCCCGACTCCGCCCGCCTGCCGCTCGCCCGCGGCCTCGGCGCCCCGCTCAGCTGCCTGAGCGAGGCCCGGTTCGGCATCGTCTTCGGCTCCACCGGCGCCGGCCGCGACGCCCTGCGGGCCGCCCTCGACTACGCGAACTCGCGCATCCAGTTCGGCAAGCCGATCGCCGCCTTCCAGCTCACCCAGGAGAAGCTGGCGAACATGGCGGTCGACCTGAACACCGCGATGCTGCTCGCCCTGCACCTCGGCCGGCTCAAGGACGCCGGCGCGATCAAGCCGCACCAGATCAGCGTCGGCAAGCTGAACAACGTCCGCACGGCGCTCGCCATCGCCCGCGAGTGCCGCACCATCCTCGGCGGCAGCGGCATCACCCTGGAGTACTCGCCGCTGCGGCACGCCAACAACCTGGAGTCGGTCCTCACCTACGAGGGGACCTCGGAGATCCACACGCTGGTCATCGGCCAGACCCTGACCGGTCACGCCGCCTATCGATAGAAAACCCCCCAGACCGTACGACCCGAAGGAGTGTTTATGATCTTGGCGCGTGATCCATAGGAGACTGTCCATAGTGGCGGCGGCAGGTCTGGTCCTGCTCGGCGCCGTCCCCGCTCACGCCGACGAGACCGAGACCGCCGAACCGCCCCGGGTGGAGCTGGTCCTCGACGTCAGCGGCTCGATGCGGGCGGCCGACATCGACGGCGCGACCCGGATCTCGGTCGCGAAGCAGGCCTTCAACGACGTGGTCGACGCGCTGCCGGAGACCACCCAGCTCGGCATCCGGGTGCTCGGCGCCACCTACGGCGGCAAGAACAAGAAGGTCGGCTGCAGGGACACCCAGCAGATCGTCCCGGTCGGCCCGGTGAACCGGGTCGCCGCCAAGAACGCCATCGCGACGCTGAAACCGACCGGCTTCACCCCGATCGGCCTGGCGTTGCGGGAGGCGGCCGCCGACCTGGGTGAGACCGAGTCGGCCCGGCGGATCGTGCTGATCACCGACGGCGAGGACACCTGCACACCACCCGACCCGTGCACGGTGGCCCGGGAACTGGCCGCCCAGGGCACCAGCCTGGTGGTGGACACGCTCGGCCTGACGCCGGACGAGAAGACCCGCAAACAGCTGGTCTGCATCTCGCAGGCGACCGGTGGCACGTACGCCGCCGCGCAGAGCGAGGAGGAGCTGACCGACCGGATCAAGCAGCTGGTGGACCGGGCCGCGCTGCCGCCACCGGTCACCCCGGCCGAGGTCACCGGCGCGAAGGACTGCGCCGGGGCGCCGATGCTCTCCGGCGGTGTCTACAGTGACCGCGAGCTGATCGGTGAGCACCGGTACTACCGGGTCGCCGTGCAGCCCGGACAGGAGCTGCGCGCCTCGGTCAGCATCGCCCTGGACCGCCCGCTCAACCGCGACTACGGCGTGCTCCTCAAGGCCACCCACCTGGACGGCCGGGAACTGGTCCGCGGCGTGGACGCGGGCAGCGGCCGCGCCGACGTGCTCTCCACCGGTCTGCGCTGGTCGGCGGGTGAGGAACGCGAGGAACCCGAGGAGGAGAGCGAAGCGCCGACCGACGTCTGTCTGATCGTCAGCAACTCGTTCGCCTCGGCGACCGCCGCCGGAGCCCCCGGCATGCCCCTGGAACTCAGCCTCGACCTGGTCGACGCGTCGCAGGCCCCGGACGCGCCCGGGCTCGGCCGCGGATTCCTGCTGCTCTTCGTGCTCGCCGTCGCCGGTCTGATCGCCGGGGTGCTGGCCGGCTGGCTGACCCGCTGGTGGGTCGCCACCTGGAGGGAGAACTGATCATGCTGGCCACCTATCTGGCGGTCGCCGCCCTGGCCGCCGCGACGCCCTCCCCCGCCCCGAACGTCAGCAGCGCGGGCACCTCCTTTCTCACCGCCGTCGGCATCGCCGCGGACCGCCCGGTGCAGGTGGACGCGGTCACCGGCGACTACCTCTACTGGTCGTTCCCGGCGGAGGCCGGACAGCGGCCGGATCTCACGGCGACGATCGCGCTGCCGCCCGCGGCCGACCGGACCGGCGAACAGTCCTGGACCGTCGAGGTCTTCGACGGCCTGCGCCGGCGTCAGGCGTGCGTGGCCGGCCAGCAGAACCCGGTCGCGGCGGCGAACGACACCGAGGTGACGCTCAGCTGCCGGCTGCGGCAGGTCCGGTCCTGGGCCGAGCCGTGGGACGGTGATCCGCTGCCCGGCACGTACTACGTGCGGCTGTCCACGACCGCACTGCCGGAGGAGGACCTGGGCCTGCCGGTCGAGGTGAACCTGACGCTCACCGCGCCGACCGGGGACACCGGCGCCGACCAGGGCGAACTGGCCGCACCGCTGGTGCCGGACAACCGCCCCGGCAGGGTGCAGCCGACGGCGGCGCCGGCGGTCGAGCCGTCCGCCGCGCCGGAGGAGAGCTCGTTCTCCGCCGGCTGGCTGCCGGACTTCTCGTCCCGCTGGTTCTGGACCGCCGGCGGCGGCGCGCTGGCCGCGGTCACCGGCCTGATCGGCTTCTCCTGGACCCGCCGGCGCCGCCCCGCCTGACCGTCGCGTGGGGAGTTCGGGCGCGCTCCGCACCCGAACTCCCCACAGCCGAAGCAGCGTGTGCATCTCGGGCGCGCTCCGCGCCCGAGTTGCACACGGCTCTAGGTGTGGCGCAGGCGGTCGAGGCTGCGACCGGTCGCCCGCTTGCAGAGGTACTCGGCGCGCTCATACGAGAGGCGCCGCCGTCCCGACTCCGGGCAGAGATCGACCTCGGCGACCGGGCGGCCCGGTCCGGGCCGCCGGTCGGCCAGGAAGAGCGGGCCCCGGGTACGCCCGGCGATCAGTTCCGGGAGCAGCCGGGCGGTTCCGGAGCGCCAGACGATCGCGCCGTTCCGGGCACTGCGGTCGGCGAGGTCCAGATCCTCCACATTGAGCGCCAGGACCGCGCCGATCTTGGCGGCCGACTCCCGCAGCAGGGACCAGAGCACCCGCTCGCGCAGCGCCGGCTCGGGCCCTGACGTTCTGCTCACCGGCTCGACCTCCACCGGCCGCGGCTCGATGCCGGCAGCGAGGTGCGGCGCGGCTTCCACCGGCCGCGGCTCGGCCCCGGCGGCGAAGTGCGGCGCGGCCTCCACCGGCCGCGGCTCGATGCCGGCAGCGAGGTGCGGCGTGCCGGCCCAGGCGGCGAAGGAGCGGACCGCGGCCACGTGCCGGTTCCAGCTGCGCGGCGCCACCTTCGCCCAGCTCATCGCGAAGATCTCGGCGATCCGTTCGCCGGGCAGCTCGGCCACCGGGACGCGGTCGCCGGCGATGCGGGTAAGGCGGTGCAGGGTCTGCCCGTAGGCGCGTGCGGTGGCCGGCCGCAGCGGCCCGAGGAACGCGGCCACTGCCGGGCCGAGCAGCATCCCCCGCTCCCGCGGCACGTCCAGTGCGGCCGCCCGGCGCAGCAGGAGCTCCCGCTCGGCGGCGTTGCGGGCGGACGACGCCGCCCGTTCGAGCTCGCGCCGGCCCTCCGCAGCACGGCCGAGCCGCACCAGCAGGTCACCGAGGACGGTCGGCAACAGGTGGTAGCCCGCCATCTTCGGGTCGGCCCGCAACTCGTCGAGCAGGTCCAGCCCGGCCTGCGGCCCGGCGGCGAAACCGACCGCGACGGCCCGGTTCAGCCGCACCACCGGCGACGGAAGCAGCCTCTCCAGGGCCTCGTAGAGGGTCGCGATGCGCGGCCAGTCCGTCTCCTCGGCGGTGCGGGCCTGCGCGTGGCAGACCGCGATCGCCGCCTGCAACACATAGGGCCCCGGTGGCCCACCGGCCTCGCGGGCCCGCAGCATCGCGGCGAACCCGCGGCGGATCAGCAGCTGGTCCCAACGGCCCCGGTTCTGCTCGTGCAGCGGGATCGGCTCACCGCCGGACCCGGTTCGCGCCGCCGACCGCGACTGCTGGATCTCCATCAGCGCCACCAGACCGTGCACCTCGGCCTCATCCGGCGCGAGCACGGCAAGCAGCCGGCCGAGCCGCAGCGCCTCCAGGCACAGGTCGGTGCGGATCAGGTCGGCGCCGGAGCTCGCCGAGTACCCCTCGTTGAAGATCAGGTAGACGACCTCGAGCACCGACGACAGCTGCCCGGCCGGCTCGTAGGCGACGCCCGCCTCGGCGAGCGTGCGCTTGGCGGCGGCGATCCGCTGCACGATCACCTGCTCACCGACCAGGAAACCCCGGGCGATCTCGGCGGGGCTCAAGCCGGCGATCACGCGCAGGGTGAGTGCCACACGGGCTTCCGGCGGGAGTACGGGGTGACAGGACGTGAACATCAACCGGAGCACGTCGTCGTCACCCGGTTCGCCGTCGCTCTCCGCCAGCCGGGCGAGGTCGGGAGCGAGCCGCTCGTGCGTACGCGACCGTCTGATGTGGTCGACGGCCCGCCGTTTGGCGACGGTCATCAGCCAGGCGCCAGGGTTCTCCGGGATCCCGGCGGCCGGCCACTGCTCCAGGGCCGCGACCAGCGCGTCCTGCGCGATCTCCTCGGCCAGGCCGACGTCGCGGACCATCCGCAGGAGCCCGGCGACGATCCGCGCGGACTCCTGCTTCCCGGCGACGGCGACCGCGGCCGGGACGTCGGTCACGGACCGAAGACCTCATGGATGAGGCTCTCCCCGTCACCGACGATCTTGCGGAACCGGCGGCCCAGTTCGAGAGCTTCCTCCCGGGACCGGACCTCGATCAGGGCGAACCCGGCGATCGCCTCCTTGGCCTCGGTGAACGGCCCGTCGGTCACGGTGATCTCGTCACCGTTCGACGTCATCTTGAAGCCGACCGGGTCCAGGCCGCCGGTGGCGAGCAGGACACCGGAGGCGGTCAGCTCCTCGACGAAGGCGGCCATGTCGGCGTAGAGCTTCGCGTCCGGCTCGGCGCCCCCGGCCGTCTGCATCATCAGGTATCGCATCGTCTTCTCCGTTCGTCGGGCTTGCGGTTCGCATCGACGTCGAACCAGCCCGTGTAACAGGTAATTCAAGCATTACCTGTCACATCGCCGGATCGACGCTGAGGCAGATCCGACGATGCGAACACCGAGGAGCCTGAGATGACCACGAGCACCGCTGTCACCCGTACCGTTGCCGTCCCGTCCCGCCGGGTGACGCTTGCCGCCGCCGGACCGCTGTGGGCGACCGTCGCACTGGCCCAGGCCTTCACCCGGGACGGGTTCGACCTCACCCGGCACCCGCTCAGCCTGCTCAGCACCGGCTCGCTCGGCTGGCTGCAGATCGCCAACTTCGTGGTGGCCGGCCTGCTCATGGTGGTGGGCGCGGGCACCCTGGAGGGGACGTGGGCGCCGCGGCTGACCCGGATCGCCGGCGTCGGCATGATCGCCGCCGGGGTGCTGGTGATGGATCCGGGCAGCGGCTTCCCGGCCGGCACCCCGGACACCGTGCCCACGACGATGAGCTGGCACGCGATCGGTCACATGGCGGCCGGCACGGTCACGTTCACCGCGCTGATCGCCGCCTGTTACGTGCTGGCCCGCCGGTTCGCCGCGCGGGGTGCCCGCGGCGCGGCGGTCACCGCGGCCGTCGCCGGAACCGCGCTGCTCGCCGGGGATCTGTGGGCGATGTCCGGTGGCACCGCCGGCACGCTGACCCTCGCCGTCGGCGCGATCACCGCGATGCTCTTCATCTCCCTGACCGCTCACCGCACCGTGTGACGTTCGGGTGCGCAGCGCACCCGAACGTCACACCGCGGTCAGAGGCGCTGGAGCTGGGTGACCACCATGGCGATCGCGAAGAAGCCGTAGAAACCGATGGCGATCAGCATCCCGCCGAGCCGCCACCCGCCCAGCTTCACCGCCGCCGGCAGTTCGCGCGTGTTGAGGCGGATCAGCAGGATCGAGTAGAGCAGCGTGACCACCGACGCCGCGCAGGTGGAGACGATCAGCAGGCCGAGCGGCTGATCGAAACCGGCCAGCAGGATGGCCGAGCCGAGCACGATCTCAGCCCAGATCACGGTCAGGTAGAGGCGCGGCTCGGTCCAGCGGGTCGAGCCGGTCAGGTAGTTGCGGCGCAGGAAGTCGGAGGCGAGCCGGCCGATGATGTCGAGCAGGCCCATCGCCGCCGCCCAGAGCGAGACCACGGCGACCGACAGGAAGAGGATCCGGAGCCAGCCGCCCACCTCGTCGGCGAAGATGTCGCCCTGGATCTGCAGGAACGACGGGTCCGACTTGAGGTCGTCCCGGCCGAACAGGGTTTCGTAGGCGAGCAGGCTCATCACGCTGATCGTCACGAAGCAGACCGCGACGAAGGTGGCGAGGTGCTCGATGTTGGCCCGCTTCCACCACACCTTCCACCGGGCCATCGAGCTGTCGTCGATCGGGAAGGTGTACCGGTCGGTGCCGGCCGCCTCCACCTGGCCGGTGATCGGGGAGACCAGCTGGGGCACGTGCGCGCCCATGCCGTACCGCTTGTCGCGGATCCAGTTGCTCAGCACCAGGTTGTGCACACCGCCGGCGCCGGCCGCGCCGATCGCGCTGAGGATCAGGGTGAACGTGATGCCCTCCGGGATCTGCCCGAACTCGGTGACCGTGGCCTTGGCGCCCTCCCCCCAGGTGCCCAGCGAGATCACGAAGATCACCACGATCAGCAGGAAGAACAGGGTGAGGCCGACCTTGACGATCTCGACCTTCTCCACGGTGTTGTAGATGACCTTCGAGAACGAGAGCAGCAGCCCGACGACGACCAGGGTGGCCACGGTGATCCAGACCGGATCGCCGCCGCCGACCAGGTAGGTCAGGACGGTCGAGCCGCTCGTCGCCCAGCCGGGCCAGACGTACTGGAACGCGCCGGCCAGGCAGATGATGATGCCCCACCCCTTCCACCAGCGGGAGAAACCGACGAGGGCGGTCTGCCCGGTGGCCAGGGTGTAGCGCTCGATCTCCATGTTGATGACGAACTGCACGGCCAGCGTGGTGAACGCCAGCCAGAGCAGGCCGAAACCGCCGATCGCGGTCAGGTACGGCCAGAGGATGATCTCACCGGCCGCCATGCCGATGCCGACGGCGACGACGCCGGGACCGACCATCCGGCGTAGGGGGAGCGGTTCGGGGAGGTCGCGGGTGGTTGTCTTCTCTGTCAGCATCTCGCGCTCCAGGAAGGACGGGCGGCCAGCAGCGCATCGACGTGGCGCAGCATCCGCGCGGTGTCAGGGGGAAGTCCGGTGAACAGCTGGAACGCGGCGGCGGCCTGGTAGGCACACATCGCCGTGCCGCCGACCGCCCGCGCCCCAGCGGCACGGGCGGCACGCAGCAGCTCCGTCACCACCGGCATGTAGACGATGTCGACGACCCACAGGTCGCGGTGGAGCGACTCCGCGGGCAGCGGCATTCCCGGGTGGTGGTGCATGCCGATCGGGCTGGCGTTGACCAGCCCGTCGGCGCCGGCCAGCAGCTCCGGCGTGGCGGCTGCCGTGTGTGCCGCGCCGAGCCGGCCGGCCAGCTCCACGCCCCGGGTGGCGTCCGGGTCGACGATGGTGAGCCGTTCGGCGCCGAGCCCGAGCAGGGCGTGGGCACAGGCGGCTCCGGCACCGCCGGCACCCAGTTGCACGACATGACCGGTACGGGCGCCCGGCAGTTTCGCCCGGAACGCCTCGGTGAACCCGTACGCATCGGTGTTGTGGCCGTGCCGCTTGCCGTCGCGGAAGACCACCGTGTTGACCGCGCCGATGGCGCGGGCCTGGGGGGAAAGGTCGTCGAGCTGGTCGATGACCTGCTGTTTGAAGGGATGGGTGATGTTGAGACCGGCGAAGCCGTCACGCTCGGCGTCGTCGAGCTCACGGCCGAGCCGGTCCACGTCGAACAGGGTGTAACTGAGGTCGAGGCCCTGGTGGCGGCCCTCCGCCTCATGCAGTGCCGGGGACAGCGACGCGCCGATCCCCGCGCCCACCAAGCCGCAACGGAGAACCGCCATGCCACGCTCCCGGGCTAATGTACGAACTGGTACGTTAGTTATCGGGTGTGACGGCCACCACTGTCAAGGCCCACGGCAGACTTGCCTCATGACGCAGGAGAAATCGATGTCGGCACTGACCGGAGAGCGACGGCGCGACGCCGAGCGCACCCGTGCCGACTTGCTCGACGTGGCCACCGACGAATTCGCCGAGCGCGGTTACAGCGGCGCCCGGGTGGACGAGATCGCCGCCCGCACCCGCACCACGAAACGGATGATCTATTACTACTTCGGCGGCAAGGAGCAGCTCTACCTGGCCGTGCTGGAGCGGGCCTATGCGGAGATCCGCGCCGCCGAGCGCACCGTCGACGTCGATCATCTGGAGCCGGTCGCCGCGCTCCGCCGGCTGGCCGAGGTCACCTTCGACCACCACGAGGCGCACCCCGCGTTCATCAAGCTGGTCGGCGCGGAGAACGCCCAGCACGCCAAGCACATGAACCAGGTGGCCCGGCTGGTCGACCTGAACAGCTCGGCCGTCGACCTGCTGCACAACGTGCTGGAGCGGGGCCGCCGCGAGGGCACGTTCCGCAACGGTGTCGATGCCCTCGACGTGCACATGCTGATCAGCTCGTTCTGCTTCTTCCGGGTCGCCAACCGGCACACGTTCGGCGCGCTCTTCGACCGGGACCTGCTGGCCCCCGACCGGCGGGAGCACTACCGCACCATGCTCGGCGACCTGATCACCGGTTATCTGACAATCTGAACAGGAGGCTCGATGCGCCGATCGATCGCGACAGTCTGTGTTTCCGGCACGCTGGACGACAAGCTCACGGCGGCTGCCGCCGCCGGATTCGACGGCATCGAGCTGTTCGAGAACGATCTGGTGGTCTCACCCTGGTCACCGCGACAGATCCGTACGCGCTGCGCGGAGCTCGGTCTCAGCATCGACCTCTACCAGCCGTTCCGTGACTTCGAGGCGGTGCCCGACACGCTTCTGCGAGCGAACCTGGACCGCGCCGAGCGCAAGTTCGACGTGATGGCCGACCTCGGCGTGGACACCATGCTGGTGTGCTCCTCGGTCTCGCCGGCGTCGGCCGACGACGACGAACTGGCCGCCGCGCAACTGTCCATGCTGGCCGATCGCGCCGCGGCACGCGGCATGCGGATCGCCTACGAGGCGCTGGCGTGGGGCCGGCACGTCTCCACCTGGGACCACTCGTGGCGGATCGTGCAGCGCGCCGACCATCCGGCGCTCGGCCTCTGCCTCGACTCCTTCCACGTGCTGTCGCGCTCCACGGAGCTGGACGACATCGCGAAGATCACTCCCGGCAAGATCTTCTTTCTGCAGCTCGCCGACGCGCCCCACCTGCGGATGGACGTGCTCCAGTGGAGCCGGCACCACCGGCTCTTCCCCGGACAGGGCGCCTTCGACCTGCCGGAATTCGTCAGGCTGGTGCTCGCCGCCGGATACGACGGGCCGCTCTCGCTCGAAGTCTTCAACGACGTCTTCCGCCAGTCCGACCCGGCGCGCACCGCGGTCGACGCGATGCGCTCGCTGATCGCCCTGGAGGGCCGGTTACCCGCAGCGCCCGACCTGACCGGCCACGCGTTCACCGAGTTCGCCGTCGACGGCCACTCCGGCCCGCAGCTGCGCGCCGCGCTGCGGGGCCTCGGCTTCACGCACACCGGCCAGCACCGCACCAAACCGGTCGAGCTGTGGGAGCAGAACTCCTGCCGGATCGTGCTCAACAGCGCTGTCACCAGCCCCGGCGCCGCGGCGATCAACGCCTTCGCGGTCGCCTCGGCCGATCCGCAACGGTCCCTGCAGCGGGCCGAGGCGCTGCTGGCGCCGGCCCACCCGAACGTGCGGGAACCCGGCGAGGCCGAACTGGCCGCGATCACCGCCCCGGACGGCACCAGCATCTTCGTCACCGGGCCGGACGTCGGCTGGCGCGCCGACTTCCTGTCCACCGGGGTCACGCCGGCGACCGGGACCGGCCTGCTCGTGACCGACCATCTCGGACTGGCGCAGCCGTTCGACCACTTCGACGAGGCCGGCCTGTTCTACCACTCGGTGCTCGACCTGGAGCATCTCGCCACGGAGGAGTACGCCGCGCCGTTCGGCCTGATGCGCTCCCGCGCCGTGGCCAACCCGGACCGGACGGTGCGCCTGGCGCTGACCGTCGCGCTGCTGCGCCGCGGCGAGTGGGCGCCGGCTGTCGCCGACCCGCAGCATGTCGCGTTCCGCACCGACGACATCGTGGCGACCGCCGCGGCGCTCTCGGTGGCGCGCCTGCCGGTGCCGGAGAACTACTACGCCGATCTGACGGCGCGGTTCGCCCTGCCGGAAGACTTCGTGGCCGTCCTGCGCCGGCACGGCATCCTCTACGACCGTGATCCGGAGGGTGGTGAGCTGCTCCACCTCTACACGCCGGTGCTGGGCGGCCGGGTCTTCTTCGAGATCGTCGAACGGCGTGGCGGTTACGACCGGTTCGGCGAGGCGAACGCGCCGGTGCGGATGGCCGCCCAGCGCCACCGCCGGCTGAGCGGGTAGGGAGCGCGCACGAAGCTATCGGCGGGGCAGGCTGGGGCCTCGGTTCCACCACATCGACAGGCCCACGCCGCTGAAGGCGAGCAGCACACCGAGCAGCACGAACCACACCGTGACCTCGACCTTCTGGCGGGTCAGACCGAACTCGCCCGGCAGGTCGGCGAGCACGTCGGTGAGCTGTTCGGCGTCCTGCGCCTTGAAGTAGCGGCCGCCGGTCAGGTCGGCCACCTGGGTCAGCGCCTCCTCGTCGATCTCCCGGGCGCCGCCCCGGCCGCCGCCGCCGAACCCGCCGCCCCAGTTGCGGCCGCCGCCGAAGGCGGAGTCGCCGCTGATCTGGTCGGCGGTGCAGACCAGCTGCTGCGGCTCGGTGGTGCCGAACCCGATGGTGTAGACCCGCAGCCGGCGCGCCGCGGCCTGTTCGGCGGCGGTGACCGGGTCGACGCCGGTGGTGTTGGAACCGTCGGTGAGCACCACGATGGTGTCCGGCTCGTAGTCGCCCGCGGCACCCGGCGGCACCTCCGGCAGCTCGACACCGGTCGCGGCGACGTCCGGGTTCTTCTCGGCGATCGCGTCGATCGAGGTGAGGATGGCCTGGCCGATCGCCGTGCCGCGGCCGGTCCGCAGGGTGTCGATCGCGTCGAGCAGCGGGTCCTTGTCGGTGGTGGGCGCGACCAGCAGCCCGGCGATCCCGGAGAAGGCCACCAGCCCGATCCGGGTTTCGCCGTCCTGCGCCTCGATGAAGTCGCGGGCCGCGTCGGCGGCGACGGCGAGCCGGTTGGGGGCGATGTCGGTGTTGCACATCGACCCGGAGACGTCGACCGCCAGCAGGATCGTGGTGTTGTGCGACGGCACCGACATCGTCGCCTGCGGCCGGGTCACCGCCCCGGCCAGCGCGAGCAGCCCGGCCAGGAAGAGGGCCACCGGGATGCGCCGGCGCCAGGCGGTCCGCCCGGGCAGCGCGGCGCGGATCAGCGCCACGCTGGAGACCGTGACCGCGGCCCGCTTGCGGCGCCGGTTCAGCCACCAGCGCGCGGCCAGCAGCAGCGGGACGGTCAACAGCGCGAGCAGTGCCCACGGCCAGCTCAGCGACATCAGACGATCCTTCCGTGCCAGCGGGTGCTCAGCAGAGCGCCGAGCGTCAGGAGCAGCAGGGCCGCGGCCGCGAACGGCGCGGTCAGCTCGATCGGCTCCTTCTCGGTGGTCAGGCGCAGGTCGATCGCGCTGGTCGCCTCGGTCAGCGCGTCCGCGTCGCCGGCCGGACGGTACGAACCCCCGGTGGTCTGCGCGATCGCGGTGAGGGTCTTCTCGTCCAGTGCGGTGCCCAGCTGGAAGCCGTCCACCTCGACGGTGCCGCCCTGTGTGGTGCCCACGCCGACGGTCTGGATCCGCACCCCGGCGGCGGCCGCGAGCTCGGCGGCGGCCTGCACGTCCGGTCCGCCGGTCTCCTCGCCGTCGGAGAAGACCACGATCGTCGCCGACGGCCAGTAGCCGAGGTCCTGCGTGGTCGGCGCCGTACCGTCCTCGGGCAGGCCGACCGGCTTGCCGACGATGGTGCCGAGCCCGACCAGGATCGCCTGCCCGAGCGAGGTGCCGCCGCTCGTCTTGACCCGCTTGATCGCCGCGACCGCGGCGGCGTGGTCGTCGGTCGGCGCCTGAGTCAGCAGCGCCTGGCTGCCGAAGGCCAGCACGCCGACGTCGACCGTGTCCGGCTGCGCCTCGACGAACCGGGTGGCGGCGGCCTGCGCGGCGACCAGGCGGCTCGGCTCCACGTCGGTGGCCGACATGCTGTTGGAGATGTCGAAGGCGAGCAGGACCGTGCCGGAGACCCGGGGCACCGCCACCTCGGCCTGCGGCCGGGCCAGGCCGACCAGCAGGATCGGCAGGGCGGCGAGCAACAGTACGTACGGCAGGTGCCGTCGCACCCGCCCCTGCCGGTCGGCGAAGCCCGCCGCGGCCAGCGCAGCCGACCGGCGGCGCTGCATCGCCGTGTACGCGAAGACCACCGCCCCGGTCACCACCACGGCGACCACGAGCAGCAGCGGGTGCAGGAAGCTCATCGTCCGGACCGCCTGACCATGTCGACCAGCACCGCGAGCAGGTCCTGGTCGGTGGTGACCCGGTGCGGGCGCACCCCGGCCCGGCGCATGCCCTCGGCCAGCGCGTCCTCCCGGGCGCCGACCTGGTCGGCGAGCCGGCCGCGCAGCAGCGGGTCGCTGGTGTCGACCAGCACGGTCTCGCCGGTCTCCGCGTCCTCCACCAGGATCAGGCCCAGGTCGGGCAGGTCCAGCTCGGCCGGGTCGACCACCCGGACCACCACCACCTCGTGCCGGTGGGTGAGCATGGCCAGCGAGCGGTCCCAGCCCGGATCGCCGATGAAGTCCGACATCACGAAGATCAGACTGCGGCGCTGGGTGGTGGTGAGGGCGGCCAGGCGCAGCATGGCGGCCAGGTCGGTGGTCTTCCGGTCCGGCTGTCCTTTCGGCCGGGACGTCAGCTCCCGTGCGATGCGCAGGATCTGGTCCCGCCCGCCGCGCGGGGGGATGACCTGCTGCGACGTGTTGTCGAAGAGGATCGCCCCGACCCGGTTGCCGCCCTGCGCGACCAGCCGGGCCAGGCCGATCGCGAGTTCGGTGGCGACCGACTCCTTGCCGGCCTCCCGCCCGAAGCGCATCGACGCCGACCGGTCCACCACGAACCACGCGGTCATCTCGCGGTCCTCGGTGTACTGCCGCACGTACGGCTCGTCGAGGCGGGCGGTGACGTTCCAGTCGATGTGCCGGACGTCGTCCTCCGCGGTGTACGACCGCAGGTCGGTGAAGTCGAGGCCGGCGCCGTGCCACACGGTGCGGTAGGCGCCCTGCAGGCGCCCGTCGAGGCGGCGCCCGAGTTTCCACTCGAGGCGCCGCAGCAACCGGTCAGGAGCCGTGTTCATGGCTCAGCGTCCCCGGCCCTTCGGTTCCGGGAAGGACAGGTTCGCCAGGATCTTGGAGAGGATCAGGTCGGGGGTCACCTCGTCGGAGAGCGCCTCGTAGGAGAGCACCAGCCGGTGCCGCAGCACGTCCAGGGCGAGGTCGCTGAGGTCTTCCGGCACCACGTATTCCCGGCCGCGAATGTAGGCGAGCGCCCGGGCCGCCAGCACCAGGCTGATCGAGGAGCGCGGGCTGGCGCCGTACGTCACGTAGCGCGCGAGGTCGGTGAGCCCGGCCCGGGACGGCTCGCGGGTGGCGTGCGCCAGGTTCACCGCGAACTCGATCAGCGACGGGTCCACGTACACCCGGTCGGTCTCCTGCTGGAGGGTGACCAGCGTGGCCGGGTCGATGATCCGCTGGATCACCGCGGCGGGGGCGAGCGCCCGCTCGACCACCACGAACTCCTCGGTGACGCTCGGGTAGCCGACGACCACCTTCATCATGAACCGGTCGACCTGCGCCTCGGGCAGCGGATAGACGCCCTCGTTCTCGATCGGGTTCTGGGTGGCCATCACCAGGAACGGGTTGGGCAGCTGGTGCGTCTCCCGGCCGATGGTGACCTGCCGCTCCTGCATGGTCTCCAGCAGCGCGGACTGCACCTTGGCCGGCGCCCGGTTGATCTCGTCGGCGAGCAGCAGGTTGGTGAAGACCGGGCCCAGCTGCACCTGGAACTCGCCGGTCGGCTGGTGGTAGATCCGGGTGCCGACGATGTCCGCGGGCACCAGGTCGGGGGTGAACTGGACCCGGTGGAAGTCACCGCCGATCGCCTCGGCGAGGGACTTCACCGCGAGCGTCTTGGCCAGGCCGGGCACGCCCTCGACCAGGATGTGGCCGCGGGCCAGCAACGCCACGATCAGCCGCTCCAGCAGGAGGTCCTGGCCGACGATGGTCTTCTTGACCTCGTACAGGACCTTCTCGATCGGTCCGGCGGTGGCCGGCGGTGCGTCGGTCCAGCTCATCTATCCGTCCTTCGGTCGTTGCTGCCGGTCATAGCGGCGGCGCCTGCCCGTCGCCCTGGTCGCCGCTGCCGAGCGCCGCGCCGATCGGGACGGCGAAGCCGATCCCGATGAACGTGCCGGCGTCGGTCGGGTTGGCCAGCGCCACGACGATGCCGATCACCTGGCCCCGCGTGTTGATCAGCGGCCCGCCGGAGTTGCCGGGGTTCACCGCCGCGTCGAACTGGATCAGTCCCTCGATGGCGCTGCGGTCGTCGCGGTCCAGCCGCCGGTCCAGCCCGGAGACCACACCGCTGCTGGTGCTCCAGGTCAGCCCGAGCGGGTTGCCGATCGCCACCACGTCGTCGCCGACCGCGACACCGCCGCCCATCACCGCCGGCACCAGAGTCTCCGGCAGTTTCTGCGGGGTGATCATGGCGATGTCCTGCTCCGGGTCCGCGCTGGCGATCACCGCGCCGGACTTGGTGCCGTCGGCATAGGTGAGCTGGATGGATCCGGCGCCCTCGACCACGTGCAGCGCGGTCAGGATCGAGCCGTCCGCGTTCGCGATCACCCCGGTCCCGGTGCCGGCGTCGGTCTGGCCGGTGGTCTGGATCAGCACCACCGAGGGCGAGAGCGCCTGGTAGACCTCGGCGACGGTGAGCGGCGCGGCCGAGGCGGACGGCGAGGCCGACGGGGCGCCACCGGCCGGCGCGTCATTTCCACCCCCATCGCGTACGACGACGAGCGCGGTGATCGCGACTGCCCACAGGGCGACGGTTCCGATCAGAAGTTTTCTGCGCAGGTCAGCGGGTTTCCACCGGCTCTTCCGCTCCTCCGGAGGGGGTTCCGGCGCGTCGGCGCCCTCCGTGCGGAGCACCGTCATCACGGCACGACCGCCACACTTCGCATTTCTCGACCCTAGAAGCGAATCCTAGGAATTGGCCGTGAGTCGTCTGACGGTTTCCGGTACGCAAGATCCCCCTTCTCGGTGCTTATCCTGCCTAAAGCCCCGTTACTCTCCGGGGGCGGAACCGTTCCGCTGCGCGGGGCGTCCGATCAGTCATGAAGCGTGTCATCACCGCGGCCGGCATGCTGCTGGTGACCGGGATCGCCGTCGGCTGCCAGGGCCCCTCGTCGCCGACCGCCGCCACGTCCGCGTCAGCCGCGCCGGCGCCGGTTGCCGGCTCGTCCCCGCCGGCTCCGCTGCCGGTCTCGTCCCCGCCGGCTCCGCTGCCGGACTCCTCCCCGCCGGCTCCGCTGCCTGATTCCTTCGCGGAGGGCACCCAGCCGTCGAACGGGCCGCTCGTCTTCATCAAGGTGATCGACTGGCTCGGCGAGCAGGAGGTCTCGCACACCGGCGTCACGTTCCATCTGACCGAGCACTGCGCCTACCTGTACTCCCCGCCCGACAAGCCGGTCCTGCTCGTCTGGCCGGACGGGCTGGCCTGGGTCGATCCCGCGTCGCCGTCGACCGTCCACTTCCGGCAGCCGATGACCGGCAAGCTGGTCCGCCTCACCGACGGCCAGCGGGTCAATCTGGGCGGCTACCTGATCGGCGGCCAGAGCTACACCTACGATCCGCCGCCGCACTCCTCATGCCCTACCGGTGGCACCGACTTCGCCATCCAGGAGGTCCGATAGCCCGCCGGCCCGCGGGGGATTTCGGCCCCCGGGCTGATTGTTCTGGGAGCGCTCCCATGTAACGATGTCTGTCTCTTCCGTCCGCGTACCCCCATCACGCGAAGGACCAGCAGATGCGCGCTCTCGCGCGGCTGGCCGCGGCCACCCTCATGGTCGCGGCTCCCCTGGCCGCAGTCACCCTTGCCCCGACCGCGAACGCGGCCGAGGACCCCGCCCCCATCACCGTGGTGACCAGCGACTTCGAGGACGGCACCGTCCAGGGCTGGACGGGCCGCTCGGCCGAGACGCTCGCGGTCAGCACGGCCGTCGCGCACAGTGGGACCGGCAGCCTGGAGGTCACCGGGCGCACCGCCTCGTGGCAGGGGCCGTCGCTGGACGTGCTGGGCGTCTTCGAGAAGGGCACCGCCTACACGATCTCGGCGTGGGTGCGGATGGCGAGCGGGTCGGACAACGCCCGGCTCAGCGTGGAGCGCCGCACCGGGGGCGTGGCCGCCTACGACCAGGTGGTCGGCAACACGGCGGTGACCGCGGACGGCTGGGTGAACCTGACCGGGCGGTACACGGTGGCGACCGATGTGGACCTCCTGCGGATCTACATCGAGACGTCGTCCGGCACCGGGTCGTTCCACCTCGACGACGTGAGCGCCGGCTACGTGCCGGCGCTGCCGAACCAGACCGGCATCCCGTCGGTGCGCGACGTGGTGACCGAGTTCCCGGTGGGTGCGGCGATCACCGGCGCGGAGATCGTCACCGAGCACGGGCAGCTGCTCGACAAGCACTTCAACTCGGTGACGCCGGGCAACGCGCTGAAGTGGGACGCCACCGAGCCGAGTGAGAACACCTTCACCTACGCCCAGGCCGACCCGCTGATGGCGTGGGCCAAGGCGCACGGCAAGGCGGTCCGCGGGCACACGCTGGTGTGGCACAACCAGACGCCGTCCTGGGTCTTCACCGGCGCGGACGGGCAGCCGATGACCGCCACCGCCGAGGACAAGGAACTGCTGCTCGCCCGGCTGGAGAACCACATCCGCAACGTGGCCGGGCATTACGGCGCCGACATCGGCGTCTGGGACGTGGTCAACGAGGTGATCGACGAGAACGAGGTGGACGGGCTGCGGCGCAGCACCTGGTACACGGTCGCCGGGCTGGACTACATCCGGACCGCGTTCCGGGTGGCCCGCGAGGTGGTGCCGGACGCGAAGCTGTACATCAACGACTACAACACCAACGTCCCGGCCAAGCGCGACAAGCTCTACTCCCTGGTGGCGCAGCTCAGGGCGGAGGGTGTGCCGATCGACGGGGTCGGCCACCAGATGCACATCAACGTGAACTGGCCGTCGGTCGCCGAGACCGAGGCGATGATCCAGAAGTTCGTTCCGCTCGGGGTGGAGCAGCAGATCACCGAGATGGACGTGAGCATCTACACCAGCAACAGCGAGACCTTCCCGGCGCCGCCGGCCGACCGGCTGCTCAAGCAGGCGTACGTCTACCGCGACATGCTCGCGCTGTTCCGCCGGTACGCCTCGGAGATCACCTCGGTGACGCTGTGGGGCCTGGCCGACGACAACACCTGGCTGGACACCTTCCCGGTGACCCGCAAGGACGCGCCGCTGCTGTTCGACACCCGGCTGCAGGCGAAGTCCGCGTACTGGGGTGTGGTCGACCCGTCGAAGATCGACCCGTCGCCGAGCCCGAGCGTCTCGTCGTCCAGCGCGTCCCCCTCGCCCAGCCAGAGTTCCGGCACTGCGGGATGCGCGGTCACCTACCGGGTGACCGGCAGCTGGCCGGGCGGCTTCCAGGGCGACGTGAAGGTCACCAACACCGGCCCGGCGCCGATCGCCGGCTGGTCGCTGACCTGGCAGTACACCGGCGGGCAGAAGATCGCCCAGCTGTGGAACGGCGCGCTCACCCAGAACGGCGCCGCGGTCACGGTCACCAACGCCTCCTGGAACGGCACGCTCGCCCCCGGCGGTTCGGCGTCGTTCGGTTTCCTCGGCAGCTGGACCGGCGCCAACCCCGCCCCGGCCGTCTTCACCCTGAACGGCAGCGCCTGCGCTGTCCCCTGATCGGCGCCGGCCGGCCGGTGGCTCTGGGGGGCACGCCGACCGGCCGGCGTCTCCACCGCACATTTCCCGGCGGTCGCGCTGGGGCCCGGCCGCGTGCCTGATCGCGCTTGGCCACGGGAGTGGTGGTTCGGCGGGCGGCGTAGCCCGTACCGATCAGAAGCGTTGTCCTGGTGTGCGAAGAAGGACCTTGCTGGCGGGCGCGGGTGTCGCCGCGGTGGCGGCGGTGGCCGGCGTGCGGATGCGCGCGAGCGGCGGAACGCCGCTGGTGCTGCCGTCCGCGCCGCCGGGTGTGGAGCGGGTGGAGCGGCGGTTCTCGGCGGCGCGCGGCCGGGAGGTGGATTTCTACACGGCGGTGCCGGAGGGGCACGGTGCCGGGCGCGGACTGCCGGTGTGCCTGGTGCTGCACGGCGGATCGAAGCGGCCGGGTGACTTCGCCGGGGTCGGGCTGGGCCGGTTCCTGACCGACGCGGTTCGCCGGGGCAGCGAGCCGTTCGTGCTGGCCGGGGCCACCGGCGACCGGCTGGCCTGGCAGCCGGACGGTGCCGACGACCCGCAGCGGATGGTGCGCGAGGAGCTGCCGGCCTGGTGCGCCGAGCGCGGTTTCGACAGCGACCGGCTCGCCGCGTGGGGCTGGTCGATGGGCGGGTACGGCGCGCTGCTGCTGGCCGAGACGTTCCCCGGGTTCGTCCGTTCGGTGGCCGCCTTCTCCCCCGCGGTGCGACCCGGCGACGCGGTCTTCAACGGTGTGGCGAAGCTGGCCGGCACCCCGGTCGGGTTGTGGTGCGGGCGCGACGACAGCCTGTACCGCAACGTCCGCGACCTGCACGAGGCGCTGCCGAGCGAGCCGTCCGCCGGCGGTTACCGGGACGGTGATCACCACTTCGGTTACTGGGGCACCGAGATCCCGGACGCGTTCGACTTCGTCGCGGGCACGCTCAGCTGATCCGCCATGCCCCAGCGGGCGAACTGGGCGCGCGCCTGCCGCTCGCCCCGGGCCAGCAGCATCCGGCGGCCGCCGGGGAGCCGGCCGAGACCCTGGCTGATCAGCAGGTTCGCGGCGACGCGGGACAGGCCGTACCAGGGCAGCCGGTAGGGCAGGCCGAGATCGCGCATGGCGGCCCGGCCGAGCAGCCAGGAACTCACCGAGAGCGCCCGTTCCCGCTCGTAGCGCTGCCGGCCGCGGCCGATCGCCACCTCGTCGGTCATCTCGATCAGGGCCCGGGCCAGCGCGACGCTGTTCGCGTCCGGCGGCGGGTCGTGCGACAGGAAGTGATAGAGCAGGCGGCGGCCGCGGCGCTCGGTGTGCGGCAGCCACCGCTCGTCGACGCCCATCAGCCAGCCGATGTAGGACCACAGGTGCATGACCGCCCGACCGTCCGCACCGGACACCCGCACGCCGAGCAGCCGCAGGTGCAGCAGGAAGCTGGTGCTGAACACGCCCAGGGTGCTGGCCTGGTCGTACTGGTTGATCGGCACGCCGCGCTCGGCCCACGGCCAGCCGGGATCGGCCTCCAGCCGGGCGTTGACCAGCGCGTGCATGACCCGCACGTGCACGCAGAGCCGGAATCCCTCGCCGTCCGGGGCCAGTCCGCCGGGCGCGGTCACCGCCCGCCACCAGATCGAGGTCTCCTGGATCCGGCGCAGCGTCTCCCCACCGGCGAGCCGGCCGGTGCGCACCAGCGGCTCCAGCGCGGCAGCCGTACGGTACCCGCCGAGCAGCGAACCGTAGGCCAGCACCAGCCCGGCGTCCATCCCGAAGGCCCGGCACGCCTCGGCGCCCCGGGCGAGCAGGTCGTCGTCCACCCACGACGGCCGGTCCAGCACCGCGGTGAAGAACGCGCGGACCGGTTCCGGCGCTGTGGCGGACGGGCCGGCGGCGAGGGCGCGATGAAGGTCCCGTGGTTTCATCGCGGCGACCAGCGCGGCGGCCACCTCGTCGCGACGGGTCAGGCCGTCCCGCAACGCCGCCAGTTCCTCATCCGTCGGCTCCGCGCCGGAACCGGCGACCAGCCGCAGCGGCCGGGCCGCCCGCTCACCCCAGTGGAGATCGGCGCCGAACCGGCTGGGCACGATCGTCGTCATGACCCGACGATAGAGCTGATCCGGCGACTTCCGCTCGGGCCGCCACTCGAGCGGAAGCCGTCCCCCCGTACCACCCCTGTGACATCGATCCTGGTCGACCGGGCTGCGGCAGAACAGGCAGAAGACCGGCAGCTTGACACGTGCGACCATCAATGCGTGATCGGGCAGCACATGCGGGTGCACCGGGGCCGTCTCGGCCTGACCCAGGAGGAGCTCGCCGAGTGCTCCGGGGTGAGCGTGCGCAGCATCCGAGACCTGGAGGCCGGCCGGGTGGCCAGGCCACGCCGGGCCACCGTCGAACTGCTCGCCGAGGTTTTCGGCGTGCCACCGGAGGAGCTGCTGGACACCGGGCCGATCCCCGGCTCCGGCTGGCCACGGCCCGCGCAGCTGCCGGCCGCGCCCGCCGGCTTCGCCGGGCGCGCCGACATCGTGGTCCGGCTCGACGCCTCCACCCGGCTGGCGGTCGTCTCCGGTACGGCCGGCGTCGGCAAGACCGCCATCGCCCTGCACTGGGGTCACCGGGTCGCGGACCGGTTCCCGGACGGCCAGCTCTACGTCAACCTGAACGGGTTCGGCCCGTCCGGCCGGCCGGTCGAGCCGGCGACCGCGCTGCGCGGCTTCCTGGAAGCACTCGGCGTGGCGGCCCAGCGGATGCCCGCCGACCTGGACGGCCTGGCCGCGCTCTACCGCAGCCTGCTGGCCGGCCGCCGGGTGCTGACCGTCCTCGACAACGCGCGCGACGCCGAGCAGGTCCGCCCGCTGCTGCCCGCCGCCGCGGCCTGCCGCACCGTCGTCACCAGCCGCGACGCCCTGGTCGGGCTCTGCGCCAGCGACGGCGCCGACCTGATCGCCCTCTCGCCGCTGAGCGACGACGAGGCCACCGCGCTGCTCGCCCACCGGCTCGGCGACCGGCGGCTCGCCGCGGAACCGGCGGCGGTGCGCGACATCGTGCACCGCTGCGTCCGGCTGCCGCTGCCGCTGACCGTGATCGCCGCCCGCGCGGTGAGCCGTCCCGGGTTGCGCCTCACCGAGCTGGCCGGGGAACTCGGGGACAGCCGGCGGCGGCTCGACCTGATCGACGCCGGGGACCCGGCCACCGACCTGCGGTCGATCTTCTCGTGGTCGTACCGGGCGCTCAGCCCCGCCGCGGCCCGGCTGTTCCGGCTGCTCGGGCAGCATCCCGGGCCGGACATCGGCACGGCCGCGGCGAGCGCCCTGGCCGGCGACGACGCCCGCGGCCCGCTCGCCGAACTCACCGCGGCCCACCTGATCGTCGAGGATCGGCCCGGCCGCTACGGGTTCCACGACCTGCTCCGCGCCTACGCCCAGGAGTTGCCGGACCCGGACGCTGCCACCGCGGTGTCCCGGATGCTCGATCACTATCTGCACACCGCGTACCGGGCGGCGACCCTGCTCGACCCGGAACGGGACCGCATCACCCTGCCGCCGCCGGCGCCCGGCGCCCGCCCGGAGACTCTGGCCGACACGGAGACCGCCCGCATCTGGTTCGCCGCCGAGACCCCCACGCTGCTGGCCACCCTGCGCGCCTGCGCGCAGCAGGACCTTCCCCGGTACGTCTGGCAGCTGGCCTGGTGCGTCTCCGACGTGCTGCGCCGCGCCGGGCGCTGGACCGAGCAGTTCCAGGCGCAGGAAGCCGGCCTGCGGGCGGCCACCGAGGTCGGCGACGACGACGCCCAGGCCCGGATGCACCGCAACCTGGGCCGGCTGCACATCCGGCTGCGGCGGTTCGACGAAGCGGACCAGCACTTCACCGCCGCGCTGGCGGTCCACGAACGACACGGCGACCGGGTCGGCGCGGCCCACAGCCGGCTCCAGCTCAGCGACGTGAACAGCAAGCGGGGCCGGCACCGGGAGGCGCTCGGCCACGCCCGCCAGGCGATGGCCGACTACCAGGCGGCCGGCCGGCACGGCTGGGCCGGCGACGCCCTGGACGTGATCGGCTGGGAACACGCGCTGCTCGGCGAGTACCGGGAGACGTTGACCCACTGCACGCGGGCCCTCGAGCTGCAGCAGCAGGCCGGCGACCGGTACGGCCAGGCCAGCACCTGGCACAGCCTCGGCTACGCCCACCGCCACCTGGGCGACCACCCGGCGGCGATCACCTGCCTGCGCACGTCCGTCGAGCTGTACGAGGAGTTCGGCGACCTCTACAACCAGGCGCGCGGGCTGCGCGAACTGGGTGAGGCGCACCGTGCCGCGGGCGATGAGGAGGCGGCGAGGAAGGCCTGGGAGGAGGCGCTGACCATCCTCACCGAGCTGGCCCCCGCCGAGGCCGACGAGCTCCGGCGGCTGGCCACCCGGCCATGACGGGCGACGGCGGTCAGGCGGGGTCCGGAAGGCGGACCAGCCGCTCCAGCATTTCCCGGTCAGACATCGCGATCTCCCTCTCTGCGCCGTGGTGGATCATGCTCGGACAGGAGGCGATTCAATCCGGCGGAACAGCACGCAGAGGGCGGCCAGGGCGACCGCGACGACCGGTAACCAGAGCAGCCGGTGCACGATCCAGCCGGCCGAATCCGGCGGGCCGATCAGGCCGCCGGGCGCGACCGCCAGAGCATGGCCGAGCACGGCGACGCCGAGCAGGGCGCTCTGGTGCCACAGGAAGATCGTCATCGCGGTCAGGTTGAGCCCGGCCACGGCCGCCCACCAGCCGGGACGGCGCAGCCACCGGTCCAGGCGCGCCCACAGCAGCAGCGCGAGACCGATCTGCACCGCCGACAGCGCGGCGGTGAGCAGCGACGGCGGGTCCAGGTTCGAGCGGCCGTCGCCCGGAACACCGACCAGGCTCGCCGGATAGCCGGCCGCGATCAGCAGGGCGCCGCCGGTCAGGCCGGCCAGCAGCAGGCCGCGGCCCCAGCGCGGTCCGGCGAGCCGGCCCCGCGCCACGGCCACCCCGAGCACGTACGGCACCAGCCAGGCGGTCACACAGTTGAGGTACGCGGGCCAGCCCGGCATCCCGCTCCACAGCAGGTACCGCACCGCGTCCATCGCGATCAGCGCGCCGAGCGGAAGCAACGCCGCCGCGGCGCCGAACCGGTCGACCGCCCCCAGCACCGGCGGGGTGAGCGGCAGCAGCAGGGCGAGCACCAGAACGAACCAGAGCGGGCTGACCGCGATCGTGCCGGCCGTGTGCAGGGTCCACGGGTCGGCGGCGGTGTGCCGGAGCGCGGTGAGGATCAGCAGCCACACACCGCCGAACACGATGATCGGCGGCAGCAGCCGGCGTGCCCGCCCGGCCAGCCAGGACCGGGCCGGCACCCCGCGCCGCCGGGCCCGGGTCAGCCCGCGGGCCGCGGCATAGCCGGAGACGAAGAAGAACAGGCCGAGCGTCTGCAGCACCCAGCTCAGCGGGGCGAGGCCGGGCATGGCGCTGAGCGGGCTGGCCTGGTGCAGTCCCCCGCCGGCGCCGACGGTCAGGCCGGTCACGAGCCAGTGCCCGGCCACCACCCCGAGCATGGCGATCGCACGCAGCCCGTCGACCACCCGCTCCCGGTCCGGCGGGGTGGCGGCGGCGACCTGGTCCGCCCACCCGGGCATGAACTGCCTCACCGTCATCACCACGACTCCTCCGCCCTCCTCCGAGAAGGACGAAGGTAGGCGCGGAGTGGATCGTTGTCGTCCCTCCGCAGGGGGTGCGGGCGCGTAGTACCTCAGAGCTAGGGGAGGCCCCCGCTGGCCGCGGCTCGGTCACAGCTCCTCGCTCCAGCCGCTGAACCGGAAGCGGATTTCATCGGATCGCCAACCGCCTCGCCGATAAGGGGACGACCGGCAACAGCGAAGGCGGGCACATGGCGGACATCAGCGTCGACCGAAGGGTGCCCGGCGCCCTGTACGGGCGAACAGCGACGGACCTGACGGGTCCCCCGCAACCGACGATGGAACGGGTCGCCTACCGGCCCGCGTACAGTCGCCGTGCCGAGTGGACACTGCGCTCGCTCGGCGTGCTGCACGTGGTCGCCGCCGTGGCGCTCGCGGCGTTCCTGCTGATGCCGGATCACCTGCCGGTGCTGGAGTCGCTGCACCCGGTCGCCGCCGTCCTCACCGTGGCCGGCCTCGTCGTCATGGTGGTCATGCAGATCATCGTGGCGCTGCGGACGCTGGTGCTGACGTTCTTCGCGGCCCGGGCCCGTGACCCGATCCCGATGGTGCCACCGCCCGGTCTGCGGGTGGCGGTGCTGACCACGATCGTGCCCGGCAAGGAGCCGGTCGAGCTGGTCATGGCGACGCTGCGGGCGATGCGCCGGATCCGGCACGACGGGGTCCTCGACGTGTGGCTGCTCGACGAGGGCGACGACCCGGAAGTGCGGCGCCGGTGCGAGCGGCTGGGCGTACGCCACTTCAGCCGCAAGGGCCACCCCGAGTGGAATCAGGCGTCGGGGCCGTTCAAGGCCCGCACCAAGCACGGCAACCACAACGCCTGGCGGTCGGCGTACGAGAACGAGTACGACGTGATCGCGCAGATGGACCCGGATCACGTCCCGTATCCGAACTTCCTGGAACGCACCCTCGGCTACTTCGCCGACCCGGACACCGCATTCGTGGTGGCCCCGCAGGTGTACGCGAACCTGACCGAGTCGTTCGTGGCCCGCGGCGCCGCCGAGCTGGCGTACCTGTTCCACGGGGTGATCCAGCGCGGCGGCAATGGTCGCGGCGCCCCGCTGCTCATCGGCACGAACCACCTGTACCGGCCCGCGGCCTTCCGCCAGATCGGCGGCTACCAGGACTCGATCATCGAGGACCACCTCACGTCCATGGTCGTCTTCAGCGCGGTCAATCCGGCGACGGGCAACGCGTGGCGCGGTGTCTACACCCCCGACGTGGTGGCGGTCGGCGAGGGCCCGGCGACGTACTCCGACTTCTTCAGCCAGCAGAAGCGCTGGGCGTACGGGATCTGGCAGATCGCCCGCAGCCATTCCCCCTCGGTCCTGGGCCGTCTCCCGCTGGTCAGCCAGCGGCTGACGTTCGCGGCACTCCAGGCCCACTACCCCACCACCGCGATCTCCTGGGTCGGCGGCATCTTCCTGACCGGCCTCTACCTGGTCGGCGGCATCACCATCAGCCGGCTGCCGAGCCTGATCTGGGCTGCCCTGTTCGCGCTGAACCTGCTGGTAGGCCTCGCGTTCGTCCAGTTCACCCGCCGCTTCAACCTGGTGGCGCACGAGCGCCGCTCCTGGGGCCTGAGCGGCATGCTGCTGGAGCTGGCCACCGCGCCCGTCTATCTGGCCGCGGCCGCGGCTCAGCTGGCCGGCCGCCCGCTCGCCTACGTGGTGACGCCGAAGGGCTCCGCCGCAACCGGCGACACGTGGCGCACGTTCCGCCCGCACCTGGCCTGGGCCGCCTTGAGCCTGTCCTTCATCGCCGCCGGGCTGGCGCTGGGTCACACGTTCGTGTCGCTCTACGTCTGGGCGGTCCTGACCATCGTCACCTGCCTGATGCCGGTCGCGCACCTCGCATGGACCCGCCGGGCGCGCACGCAGCCGGTGGCCGGGCGCCGGGTGGGCCAGGTGTTGATGGACGCCGGCCTGCTCTCCGAGGCGCAGCTGGGCAACCTGCTGGACAGCCAGCTCACCACGGACGGCCCGTGGCGCCGCCTCGGTGATCTGGCGGTGGAGGAAGGTTACGTGACGGCGGCCGAGCTGGGTGCGGCAACGGCCGGCAGCCAGGCGGCGCGGGCGGCGCGGGCGGCGTAGCGGCACCGCATCCCGGCCGGCAGAGACGACGAAGGGCTGACCCTGAGGTCAGCCCTTCGTCAAAGAACCACCGGCGGTGCGTTTCCCGCACTGCCGACTCTGGTGGGCGATACTGGGATCGAACCAGTGACCTCTTCCGTGTCAAGGAAGCGCGCTCCCGCTGCGCCAATCGCCCGCACTGTTGCGAGGTGGAGACGGGATTTGAACCCGTGTACACGGCTTTGCAGGCCGTTGCCTCGCCTCTCGGCCACTCCACCGAGTAGGCCGACGCACGGTTGCGCAGCAGCCCTCTCCGAGCGGACGACGGGATTCGAACCCGCGACCCTCACCTTGGCAAGGTGATGCGCTACCAGCTGCGCTACGTCCGCGTGCCCCCGGATTTCCCGGCGACGGATGAAACCTTAGCCGAGGTCCGCCGCCCATGCCAAAGCGGGGTCTCCCGGGCGGCCGGGCCGGGCCGCCCGGGAGCAGCTCAGCGGGCGTCGCCGAGCAGGCGGCGCACCTCGGCGACGAGCTCGGCCTGGAAAGCGGCCACGCTGCCGTCGACCACGCCGACGCGGTAGTCGGGCCCGGTCTCCGGGTGGTCGGCGCGCTCCTGGTCACGGCGACCGGCCGCGCCGTCGGTGCGACCGTCGGTATACGCCTGCAAAGAATCGTCCATCGGGGCCTCCTCGAACACGCGCGACAATCTCGCACGTTCCGGGACACCGGCGTACCGGCCCGACAGCCGGATGCCAGTGACCGGACAGCCGCCCCGGTCAGCCTTTCGATCGAAGCTCCGACGTTCGACGGGAGGACCACATGCACGGAGTGACCAAGCGTGACGGGATCCGGATCGCCTACCAGGTGACCGGCGACGGGGAACGGACGATTGTCCTGCTCCCGGCCTGGATGATCACGAATCGGCGGATGTGGGCGGCGCAGGTGGAGGCGCTGTCAGCACGATTCCGGACGGTGACGTTCGACGCACGCGGCAGCGGGGAGTCGGACCGGCCGCTGGAACCGGCCGCGTACGAGCCGGCCGAGCTGGTCCGGGACCTGACCGCGGTGCTGGACGCCACCGGAACCGGCCGGGCACTGCTGGTCGGCAACTCGTTCGGTGGCCTGCTCGGCTGCCTGGCCGCGGCCGGACAGCCGGACCGGGTGGCCGGCCTGGTCCTGATCGGGCCGACGGTCGACGTGCTGGGCGCCGCCCCGAGCCCGTTGCAGCAGGCCATGGTCCGGTTCGACGACGAACTCGGCAACGACGAGGGGTGGGCGCGCTACAACCGGCGCTCCTGGGACCGCGACTATCCGGGGTTCGTGGCGTGGTTCGTCGAGACCGCGCTCGGCGCGGACGCGACGCCGGAGATGCTGGCCGAGGGCATCGCCTGGGGTCTGGACAACACACCCGAGGTGCTGGCCGCCACGGTGGCCGCGCGTTCCGGCGCGGCGCAGATGCGCCGGGTGGCCGAGGCGATCCGCTGCCCGTCGCTGGTGCTGACCGGCGCCGAGGACGCGATCTGCCCGCCGCACCGCAGCCGGGCACTCGCCGAGGTGCTGGGCGCGCGCTATCTGGAGGTGCCGGGCGGGCACTGCCCGCACGTGACCCGGCCGGCCGGGACCGCCGAGCTGATCAGCGCGTTCGCGGCGGAGGTGTGGCGATGACGGCGGCGAATCCGGTCCGGGGACGGTTCAACTCGGGCTTGCTGCGGGCCGCCGACGGATACGGCCACTGGCTGCTGGGCGCCCGCAAGCGGGGCCTGTTCGCGGACCTGCCGGACACCGTGGTCGAGATCGGTCCGGGCACCGGCGCGAACCTGCGTTACTACCGCCCCGGCACCAAGCTGGTCGCGGTCGAGCCGAACCCGTACATGCATGCCCCGCTGCTCGCCGCCGCCCGGCGCCGCGACATCTCGGTCGATCTGCGCCCGGAGGGCGCCGATCGCATCGGGCTGCCGGACGGCAGCGCCGATGCGGTGGTGAGCACGCTGGTCCTCTGCACGGTCCCGGATCCGGCCGCGGCGATCCGCGAGATCTCGCGGATCCTGCGACCGGGCGGCCGGTTGCTCTTCGTCGAGCACGTCCGGGCCGATGACCATGCCGGGTACGCCGTGACGCAGCGACTGTCGGCCCGGCTGTGGCGATGGCTGTTCGAGGGCTGCGACGTGCTCCGCGACACCGAGTCGGAGCTGCGGGCGGCCGGGTTCCGCGAACTGCACGTGGACCGGTACCGCGCGCCCTCGCTGCTGCTGCCCATCAACCCGCAGATCGCCGGGTGGGCCGTACGGTAGACGGTCATGAGGTTCCGAGTGCTCGGGGCGGTTCAGGCGTACGCCGAGGACGGCTCGCCCGTCGCCCTGGGTGACCGGCGCCGCGCGCTGCTGGCCGCACTGCTCGCCCGGGCCGGCCGGGTGGTGCCGGCCGATCGTCTGGTGGATCTGCTGTGGCCGGTGGATCCGCCGGCCGATCCGGCCGGCTCCCTGCACAGCCAGATGTCGCGGCTGCGCCGCGCCCTGCCCGGGGTCCGGATCGACACCACCCCGCCGGGGTACGTGTTGCGCGCCGAACCCGGCGAGATCGACGCCGGCCGTTTCGACCGGCTGGTCGCCGAGGCCCGGGACCACGACAGCGCCGCCGACCTGCTGGCCGAGGCGCTGGACCTGTGGCAGGGACCCGCGTACGCCGGGTTCGCCGACACCGAGATCGCCCGGCTGGAGGCGATCCGTCTGGAAGAGGCCCGGTTGCACGCCGCCGAGGCGTGGCACCGGGCCCTGCTGGCCGCCGGCCGGCCGGACCGCGCGCTGCCCGAGCTGGAGGCCTTCGTGGTCGCGCATCCGCTGCGGGAGCAGGCCCGGGACACGCTGATGCGCACCCTGTACGCGCTCGGCCGGCACGCCGACGCCCTGGAGTGCTACCGGCAGTACGCGGCCCGGCTCGCCGACGAGCTGGGCCTCGAACCGTCCGCGACGATTCAGCAGACCCGGCTGCGCATCCTCCGGCAGGAGCTGCCGGGCACGCCCGCGCCGGTCGCTCCGCTGTCGGCGCTGCAGGCCCGCTACCTGACCGTTCCCGGTGGCCGGACCATCGCGGCCGCGTCGCTGGGTGACGGGCCGCCGCTGATCGCGGTGCCCGGCTGGGTGTCCAGCATCGACGTGATCGCCTCCGGCCTGGATCCGCGTTCGTCGCTGCTGCAGCGGCTGGTCGAGCACACCGCGGTGACGGTCTACGACCGGTTCGGGACGGGCCTGTCCCGTGGGCCGGTCGACGACTTCGGGCTGGCGGCCGCCGTCGACGAGCTGGCGGCGGTGGCCGAGCACGCCGGAGGTCCGGTGCACCTGCTGGCGATGTCCGAAGCGGGGCCGCCGGCGGTGGCACTGGCGGCGGCCCGGCCCGATCTGGTCGGGCGGCTGATCTTCTTCGGTACGTACGCCAGCGGGCCGGCCACCTTTCTCCGCCCCGACCTGAACGACGCGCTGGTGACGATGGTGCGTACGCACTGGGGTCTCGGGTCGAAGCTCTTCGCCGGGCTGTTCCGGCCGGACGCCACGGACGACGCCGCCCGGCACCTGGCCGAGGTGCTGCGCGACTCGGCCGACCGGGAGGTGGCGGCGTCCTATCTGGCCACGGCCTACGAGATGGACGTGTCCGGTCTGCTGGGTGAGGTGCGGCAGCCGGCGCTGGTCCTGCACTACCGCGGGGACCGGGTCATCCCGTTCGCCGGGGCGCGGCAGCTCGCGGCGGGGCTGCCGGACGCGCGGCTGATCGCGCTGGACGGGCCCTATCACCTGCCGGACGTCGCCGACCTCGACCGGATCGTGACCACGATCGACGAGTTCCTGCGGGACTGACAGCTGCTGCCGACCTATTTCTCCAGACCCAGGCAGGTCACGTCGGTGGCGAGGGATCGCAGCCGCTCGACCGGGTCCGGCACCAGTCGCCGCGACCGCCGATCGAGCAGACCGGCGACCCCGGTCACCCGCGCCACCGGCGTACCGTCTGCCCGGATGTAGTCCTGCTCCACCTGGAACGTCTTGCCGCCGTCCCAGAGGAACCGGCAGGTCACGTCCACCTCGTCGCCGGCCCGCAGCTCCCGCAGATAGCGGATCGTGGTCTCCAGGACCACCGGCCCCACCCCGGCCTCGACCAGCACCTCCGGGGTGAGACCCGCCGCCATGAAGCACTGCCAGCGGGCATGCTCGCCGTATTGCAGGTAGACCGCCTGGTTCACGTGCCCCTGCAGGTCGAGCTCGTAGCCGCGCACCGCGATCCGTACCTGGAACAAGTCAGCCATCGCCCGATCCTGTCATCGAAGTCATCCACAGGCAGCACCATTCCGGGCCGGCCCGCGATACGCTCGCCGTTCATTCATGGATATCTCTCGATGACACGGGGCGACGATGACGGCCGGTTTCCTCGACGCGGACGACGCCGAGAACTATCTGCACGACTGGAAAGCACGAATCGACCGCAAGGCCGCCGACACCCGGGCCATGAGCGACCGGCTCGCTGACCTGCGGGTCACCGCCGCCGACGGCAACGGCATCGCCGAGGTCACCGTCGACTCCGCGGGCGTGCTGACCGGAGTCCGGTTCACCGACCGCGTCCAGCGGGTCGCGCCGGAAGCCACCGCCCGCGCGGTGCTCGCCGCCCATCAGGCCGCCCGCCGCAAAGCCGGCGAGCACACCCGCCAGATCATCGCCGACACGATGGGCGCCGACTCGCTGGCCGGCCGCGCGATAGCCGAGCGGCTGGAGAAGTAGGTGGCGGACGGCTTCACCGCGGACCTCCACCAGATCCGCGCCCACGCCGACCGGATCGACGCGGCCCAGCACCAACTGGCCACGATCCGCGCCGCCAGCGCGGCGATCACCGAGGACCACGCGGCGTACGGCCGGCTGTGCGCCTGGATCTCCGGCGTCCTGGAGCACCGTCACGTACGGCAGGGCGAACTGCTCGCCTACGTGGAGGAGAATCTACGGCTGGCCGCCGATACCCTGATCAGCACCGGTCAGGCGTACGCATCGGCTGACGGCGCCGCAGCCGACCGCATCCGCCGAGCCGGGCAGATCTGATGTCGCTGGCCGACAGCCTGCAGGGCCTGCACCAGACCGTCAGCGGCACCGGCTGGGTCGCCCCCGCCCTGGCCGGCGGCGCCCGCGCCGCCGAGACCACCGCCACCGTGCTCGACCCGTTCGGCGCCCTGCTCGCCGGCGGCCTCGGCTGGGCGATGGAGTTCTTCGACCCGCTCCGCGAGATCCTGGACGCTTTGACCGGCATCCCCAACCGGGTATTTGCGCACGCCGCGACCTGGCAGCAGACGGCCGGCACCCTGCACACGATCGCCGCCGACCTGGACGCGTGCCTCACCCTGGACGTCCCCGACTGGCAGGGTCCGGCCGCCGACGCCTACCAGAACCTGATGGCCAGCAACGTCGACGCCCTGGGCGGCCTCAGCGTCCTGGCCGCCACGATGAGCGCCGCCACCGAAGCCGCCGGCAACCTGGTGACGCTCACCCGGGACATCGTCCGCGACCTGATAGCCGACCTGGTCGGCCGCGTCATCGCCTGGGCCGCCGAAGCCCTCCTGGTGATCACCATCCCGGTGGTGGCGGCCCAGATAGCCGCGGCGGTGGCCAAGTGGTCGTCCCGCATCCTGACCTACACCACCGCCCTGCTGACCAGCCTCACCAACCTAACCGAACTCCTGGACGGCTGATGCCGAGAAGCCGCAAGCAGCATGGACCGAGCCCGCCGGGTGGCGCCCAGTCAGTGCGGCAAGGCCAGGTACAAGTGGGCGAAGCCGCCAACGCCGGCAGCATCACGCACCAGGGCGAGAGCAATGAACAACCAGACCCGTTCATCACGAAGAAAACCGGCCTCGCAGGCGGAAAGCCCGACGGCTCACCCACCAAGGTCGAAGGAGACACACCGACCCGCCGGTCACTCGAGATGGAGAACTCAGCGGCTGCGCTGCTCGCCGACCAGGGGTATCGAATCAAGCAGAATCCCGAACCCGCGGAGGTCGCCGGAGCGCGACACGCCACAGGGGACAGCGGACTTGCCCATAAGCAACCCGACTACTTGGTGGAAGGCCGAGTCTTCGACTGTTACTCGCCGACAAGTCACGACAAACCAGTCCGTGGCATTTGGACCGAGGTCGAAAGCAAGGTTCTTGAGAGCCAGCGACAGACACAGCGTGTGGTGGTGAATCTGGAGGATTGGAGAGGCGACTTGGCTAGTCTTCGACAACAGTTCCGGGATTGGCCGATCGAGGGACTCAAGGAGCTGAAAGTCATCACCGCTGACGGCGAGACCCTTCAAATCGACCTTCCCGACCTCCAGAACGGAACGTGAACCATGTCGCTTGACTGGCGGCTGACCCTGGGCGGGAACACACCTGTCGAGCAGGTAGCTGAGCGCGCGCTACCAGATCTGGATGACCGGCCAACAGGAACACCGCCGCTCCTATCATCCGATCTCGCCGCGAAACTCGGCTTCGATCTCACGGTCCGGGCGGGCCGGAACGGATACGTGGACGCAAGCTCAGACCAAGGGTTGTTGGAGTGGGAGCCAGAAACCTACGTGTCCGTCGCCTTCCACTGGGACAAATCAGCCGACCTTGAGTGGCTGGTCCCCAACATGCTCACCATCGTCCGGAGGGTGCTGCGATCGGGCGACGAGGATGCTGCTTTCGTGTTCAACGGCGACGTTCTGCTGCTGACTCGCTTCGACGGTGTGCTGACCAAGCACCGCCGGGAAACCTGGTGGAACCACTACCCCCGAGCTAACGAGACGCTTCCGGGGTGATCGATCCGCCTTAGCGGGTATCGCCTTCATGGAGGTGATTCGATGAGCGGGAGGCGCTCCGTCGTAGGTCTGGCCTGTGCTGTGCAGTTCATCGACGTCGTCGGGGTGACGCTCCTCGTGGTCGCCCTCCCCGACATCCAGCGCGATCTCGACCTCGGCCCAGCCGCGCTCTCCTGGGTAGCCGCGATCTACGCCCTCGCCTTCGGCGGCCTGCTGGTTCTCGGCGGCCGCGCCGCCGATCTCCTGGGTCACCGCCTGATGTTCATCGCCGGCAACACCGTCGTGCTGGCCGGTTCCCTCCTGTGCGCAACCGCGGGCACCACCGCCGTGCTGCTGACCGGCCGCGCACTGCAGGGCATCGGCGCAGCCGTCTCCGTCCCTGCCGCCCTGGCCGCCATCCTCGCGGTGATCCCCGCCGGCCCGCCCCGCAACCGAGCTCTGGGCCTGTGGACCATGGCCGGCGCCGTCGGCGGTGCTTCCGGTTTCGTCCTGGGCGGCGTAGTCACCCAGGCCATCGGCTGGCGCTGGCTGTTCGCCGCGGTAGCCGTCATAGCTCTGCTCGCCGCCGCGATCGCCCCGGCGATCCTCCCGCCCAACCGCAGACCCTCGACCCGCCAGCCTCTGGACCTCTCCGGAGCCCTCCTGATCACCGGCGCCGCCGTCCTGCTCATGGTCGGTCTGCAACGCGCCGAAACCGACGGCTTCACCGCCCCTTCTTCCTGGCTACCGCTGGTCCTGACCCCATTGGCCGCCCTGGCCTTCGCAGCACGTGAACGCCGCGCCCCCGCCCCGCTGGTCCCCCCTCACCTCTGGTCCGTGCCGACCTTCCGCGTAGGCGCCGCCACCGCCTTCGTCCTGACCGCCACCACCAGCGGCGCGAGCGTCATAGGCACCCTGTTCCTGCAGGACGAGCTGAACCTCTCTCCCGCCAGCAGCGGCGCCGCCTTCCTGCTCCTCAGCGCCAGCGTCGCCGCCACCTCGACCACCGCCCCGTCGCTGATCCGCCGCCGCGGAACCGCACCCACCCTCACCATCGGCCTAGCCGTCGTGGCAGCCGCCATGCTCACCCAGGCCGTAGCCGTAGCCCTCCACCACCTCCCGCTGTTCCTGACCGGCCTGGCCCTGACCGGCGCCGGCCTGGGCCTGGCCTCCGTAGCCTCCACCACCCACGGCACCACCGGCGCCGACGATTCCACCTCAGGCGTGATCGGCGGCCTCCTCAACGCCGCCGCCCAGGTAGGCACCGCCGTAGGCATAGCCACCCTCCTGACCACAGCCACCACCTGGCCCATCCCCACCCAAGCCCCCGAGGCCGCCTTCTCCCTGGCCGCCCTAACAGCTCTAACCGCCGCCCTGACCACCCTCCTAACCACCCGACACCGCACCCCAACTACCCACACCCCCACCCGAACCCCCTGAACCCCCAGCCCTCTCCCCACCCTCTCCCCACCCCACTCCAAGCCCCGCTTCCCACAGCCCAGCCCGTAGCCGAAGCGCCCCACGCGAGGCGGGTCACCACCGTGCACTACGGCCGACCGGGCCGCGCCGTAGCCCACGCGCTCTACAAAGCGCGAAATACCAGCACAAACGACGGCTAGGCGACTCGGGCCGTAGAGGACCGCCCAGTCAACGCTGGAACCCGCCCGGCTGCCCCTCAGAGTCGCCTCAAGCCGCCCGAAGCAACTCCCAGCCGCAGCCAACCAACCCGGCTGACAATCAGTGCCAACCAGGCCCGACCGAGACAACACTCAAGCGCAGCCGGGCGGGCCGGCTGACGGTCAGTGCCAACCAGGCCCGACCGAGACAACACTCAAGCGCAGCCGGGCGGGCCGGCTGACGGTCAGTGCCAACCAGGCCCGACCGAGACAACGCTCAAGCGCAGCCGGGTGGGCCGGCTGACGGTCAGTGTCGATTCGGGTGGGCCGCGGCAACTCCCAGGCGCAGCCGGAGGCAACGGCTGGCCGCCAGGGCCTGTCCGCACGCGCCGCACAGCACTGAGAGCCAGCTGGCCAAGATCCGCGCGAAGCGGCACGCGCTCACGAGCGGACACTCACCCGTAGCCGATGCGGCCTACGCGAGGCCGTTACCGGCACCGCCTACGGCTGGGCAGGTCGTAGCCAATGCCGGCCTACGCGGCACGGCACGGCACGGCACGCCAGCACGAGCCACGGCCTAGCCGCCGACTAGTACTGCTACGGCGGTTCGTAGCTTCCGAGCGTGCTGAGTCGTTTGCGGTAGTGGGAGTCACGGGATCGTTGAAGGCAGCGGCGGCG
>NZ_JBEZZB010000048.1:0-59421 GCF_040638955.1 Actinoplanes sp. NPDC024001 | reverse complement strand
CTACGAGACGGGCACCAGCCTCGCCCCGCTACCCGCCCTCAAGGTAGCGTGAAGATCAACTCATCGACCCTGTCCGTCGAATCGGGTCAAGCCCACATCAGCCAGATCCGGTCGAAGGCGCGCTCGGCCAGATCCGCATGCTTGATCATGAAGTTGACCACAATCAGCGTCTCGCCGAACGCGTCACCCACCTGCCCCTCGTCCAGCCAGACGGTGGCTAGCACGATGTGCTCGTTCGCGTTGAGGATGGGGTTGTCCGCGCCACCGGTGCTGGCGGCGCCGTAACCGCCGAGGGAGAACTCGTAATCGTTGTCCTCCAGGTACCACATAACCTCTTCGATCGCCTCCTCGACCTCGTCGTCCAAGCGAAGGTCGAACGGCACCTCGTGCTCGTGCTCCGGAAGGCTCCAGCCGGCACGAGCATGCAGCAGAATCGGATCGAAGACCGGCACCCCGGGGTGCGGATGCTCGATTACCGGAGTGCCGGCCGGCACATGAACGATCCGGCACTTGTTGGGCGTGAAGTCCGGCTCGACAAAGAACAGCAGCGACCCGTCGGCCGGCAGGTCAAGGTCGTGCCCGTGCGAGGGAATCGCGGCGAGGTCGAGCGTCAACACGAGACACTGCCCGGCAGGCCACGGTTCGCCCGCCGGCAACGCCGCGAGCCCGCCGAACCGACCGGCCACGGGCAGGCCGTCGCCCTCCGGAACCAGCTCCGTCTGTGGTCGGGCTAGCCGCACCCAACGCTCGATCTGCTCCACCGGCACGCCCTTTTCCCGGGCCGCGCCCCGAAACTCCTGTCGTACATCCATGGCCGGGCATTGTGCCTGAAGGGTCCGACAAACATCAGAAGGCCGGTTCGCAGCAGGCTCCGAGGCGCAGGCACCAGGCGCAACGGTGCAGGTGAGACCGGTCAAGCTGCCGTCGGGGACGTTGCGCAGCTGGTCGACAAGCTGGAACCACGCGACAAGTCGACGCACTACGAAACACGGCCTAGTCGGGCAGGCAGGATGGTTCCTGGCCGGCATCGCCGAGTCGGCCTCGAAGTCAGCGCCTGACTCGGTCGAAACTGATCAACACCGTCGTGAACCTTTTGCCAGCACCCCGGTCTTTCCCAGACCCGACAAAACGATCCAGCGAGGACCTACAGCGGCTTGGCTCCGTGGCCGTTCAAGACATCTTCCAGCGCGTTGATCTCCGACTGCTGGCCGGCCTTCATCGCTCCAGCGAGCCAGCGCACGTCCTCGTCGTCGCTGCGCTGTAGTGCCGCCTCGGCCATCTCGATACCGCCGAGATGATGCCGCAACATCAGTTGCGCCCACAGCACTTCGAAGTCACGGCCGGAGGCGGCCCGCAGCCGGTCGAGTTCCTCCCGGCTGGCCATGCCGGGCATCAGGCCGCTCGACGAATGCGGGGTGTGACTCATCCACGCCATCGCGGGCTGCTCACCGGTGGGCTGCAGCCCCCACTCACGCAACCACGCCTGCATGGTCCCGATCTGCCCATGCTGCGTCAGGGCGATGTCCCCACCCAGCACGCCCAGCTTCGTCTGCGGCGACCGGGCATGCGCCAGCATCCCCAACTCCACCGCCTGCGAATGATGCGTCGACATGTCGCGGGCGAATCCCGCCTCCACCGACGCATCGCCATACCGCTGATCCCGGCAGAACCACCATCCCGCCACCGCGCCGACCCCGCTGAACAGGACCGTTGCTGTCACCACGATCGCCAGCGCGGTACGCACCAGCACTACCCGCCCACCCATACCGGACACATCCTCGAATCCGCGGCTCACACAATGCAGCCATTCCCGACATCGGCAAGACTCGACGAGGCGGTCGAACAAGGCCGCACCTTACCGCCCAATATTCACCTATTTCCGCCAGATCGCGGCAGGGCCGAAGGTCCCGTCAAAGCGAACCGCTGGCCCCACCCGCGAAGGCGAGGCAGCCTCCGATGACTGCCGACGACGACGCCGCTGCCGCTTGCGCTCGATCCTGACGGACCGGGCCACGGACAGACAGCGCGTCACCGCGGAGACAAGCCTTGACGGTGCCCGCCTACGGATCTCGAGCCAGCAAGGATCTGCGCGTCGATCAGCTTGGTAACGGTGTCGTTATTGACGGCTTGACCTGCGATATGCATCCTGTCCGGTTCAGAACTCCTTCGCGGCGGACGCCGCTATCCGGCGACGGCTCCCATGCGTGGGTGCAGCTGGTTGCGGTCGTCGTACTGGTAGTCGAGCTTGTTGACGACCTCGACGACCCCGGGGATGAGCCGGGTGAGCCGGTCCGCGATGTCCGCGGTCGACCAGCGGTCGACCTGCCCGGTAAATGTGACGACGCCGGCGTCAACTACCGTCCGTACGGCGATGCCGCCGTCAAGGATGATCGGCTTCAGCACGGACGCCTGCACGTCGGCGTGGATGTCTTCGTCCGAGCGCAGATGCACCTTTAACAGGTCACTGCGGGACACGATGCCGATCAGACGGCCGAGATCATCGACCACCGGCAGCCTCTTGACCTTTTCCTGATCCATTCGGCGCGCCGCAGCCGCGATCGTCGTGCCCCGCATCGCCTCGACGACCGGAGCGGTCATCAGGTCCGCAGCGGTCTGGGCGGACGCTTTGATCCGCTCACCGCGGCGCCGCCGGCCTTCGAACGGGCGCGGCTCGTCCGCACCCGCATACTCGATTTTGCGGAGCAGGTCCGCCTCGGAGACCATGCCGATCACGCGGCCGAAGTAGTCGACGACCGGGACTGCGCTGCACCGGTGCCGGGTCAGCAGATCCACGATCTCCCGGTAAGGCGCGCTCTCGGCAACCGAGATCACCTCAGTAGTCATCACATCGTCCACACGCCAGGTCTTCATTGCCGGCCTCCTTCCACGCCGAGAGTAGGCAGCGGTTCGGTCGGCGGGTCAGGGCCGAAATACCTCCTCAGCCGGGACGGTCGGAACGCGTGCCCGACCCCGTAGGAGCTGGTAGCGCCGTTTCCGGGCCTCGTTTGCGGCCCTGCCTTGAGAGCGGTGCCGCAGGGCCGGGGACCTGAACGGCCGGGACCTTCTACCCTGCCACGAAGACATCGACCGGCATGACGATGAGAGGAGACAACGAAGTCAGGGAGGAGCCATGAGCGAGCGTCCGATCATCATCGGCGTCGACGGCACCGACATGAGTACCGCGGCACTGAGGTGGGCAGCCCGGGAGGCTGAACATCGGGGTGTGCCGCTGCGCATCGTTCACGTCCTGGACTGGGACTGGAACAGCAACCGTTACGACTTCGGCGGCACGCGGTTCGAGACCGCTCGCCGGCTCGCCGAACGTGTGCCAGCGTCCGCTGCGCGCACGGCCCTCGACGTCGCGCCGGGCATCGGGATCGAAACGGATGTGTTGATCGGCAACCCGGCGGCCCGGCTGATCGACATCGAGGACGCGGACCTGCTGGTGGTCGGCCATCGGGGACGCGGCGGATTCGCCGGGCTGCTGCTGGGCTCCGTCAGCCAACGGGCAGCCACCCACGCCTCCTGCCCGGTCGTCGTAGTCCGCGGCCGCGCTGACGTGGCCGAGGGACCGATCGTGGCCGGTGTCGACGACTCGGACTCCGCCGATGCGGCCCTGGAGACCGCCTTCGACGCGGCGGCCACCGCCGGATGCGGCCTGACCGTGATCCGAACCTACCTGCCGGCGGCCGCACTGTACCTCGCGCCCATCGCGGCGACGCAGGTGCACAGCCCAGAACAGGATGCCGAGGAACGGGACCGGCTACTGGCTCAGGTGGCGCCGTGGCGCGACAAGTACCCCGGCGTGCCGGTCGAAACGCTGCTGTCGCACGACAGCGCTGCCGCGGTCCTGACCGGGGTGTCGCACAGCGCCCGGTTGGTCATCGTCGGCAGCCATGGGCATGGCGCGCTTGCCGGCACGCTGCTCGGCTCCACCGGTCTGCAACTGCTGCACCACGCCGACTGCCCGGTCCACATCGTTCGTCGCCGACGCCAACGGTAACGACAGAACGGGTTCGATCGGGGCTCGGCCGTGCTACCGGTCCTACCAGAGGCCGCCCTCACAGATAGCCGAGGCCGGCCTCACCGCGGAACTCGCCGGCCTCAGCAAAGCAGTTGCGATCGACGGTCCGCCGTGTTCCGGCGCTCGAGTCGGACCCGGCACTGCATCGGCTTGACGGGTTGACGGCATCGCAGAGGAGTACGCCATGAACGCCAAGAAGATCGTTGTTGGTTATGACCACTCGGACGACGCCCGCGCCGCCACCGTGTGGGCGTTCGACGAGGCCGCCCGTACCGGCGTACCGGTCGAGATCGTGTACGCCCACGAACTGCCTGGCTGGCTCCCGTCGGACTACGTGAAGACGGCACCGGACGTATGGCCCGGCGGGGACTGGGAGCGAACGGTCGCCACCGCGCTCGACACGTTGCTGACGCAGGCCAAGCAGACCCATCCGACGGTGCCTGCCGAGGTCGTCACCCTGCACGCCCATCCGGCGCAGGCACTGCTCGACCGATCCTCCGACGCCGGGCTGGTCGTGGTCGGCAGTCGCGGACACAGTGCAGTGGCTGGGTTGCTCGGCTCGGTCAGCGTCGCGATCAGCGCCCACGCCCGCTGCCCTGTCGTCGTAGTCCGCGGCTCCACCACCGCGACCGCACCGGTAGTCGCCGGCGCAGACGACTCAGCAGACGCGTGGCCGGTGGTGCGTTTCGCCGCGCAGCAAGCCGCGTCCCGTGAGGCGCCGCTGCGGATAATCCGGGCCTGGCGCCCCGTGATCGGCCTGTGGGAGGACACGCCCCTGGTGACCCGGGCCGTCACCGACGAGGAACGGCGCCCGTTCGACGAACTCGTCGACCAGTGCCGCACCGAGTTCACCGCGCTGCATATTCAGTCGGAGGCCGTCGTCGCGCACCCCGCGGCCGTCCTGACAACGGCCAGCACCACCGCGCAGCTGCTGGTCGTCGGCAGCCGCGGACGCGGCGCCCTGCGCAGCCTGCTGCTCGGCTCGGTCAGCCAGCACCTGCTGCGCCACAGCGCCTGCACCGTGGCCGTCGTACACGCCGCCCAACCGTGAATCCGATCGGGCCACGCCGGTAGTAAGTCCTGGTAACCAGGCCAGCGGCGTTTCCTCACCGCGGTCCACGGAGCCGGCCCGGTGCCTTATCACCGATGGCAGCCGCCGACCTGTGCAGGCCCCTGTCCACCCGGGTGGACAGGGGCCTGCACAGGTGGGCGACCCGGCTCGCCGGACCGGGGTGTCGATCGCCGCCGTTACCACATCACTCGGCGCGCTGCTGATCGCTCGGCACCACCAGCACCGGCGAGTGAGCATGGTGCAACGTCGCCATCGCCACACTGCCGAGAGCCTTGGTTCCACCGAGCCCGCGGGATCCGACCAGCACCAGGTCCGGATGGAACTTGGCGGCCAGTTCAGCGAACCTCAGCCCATCCCCGCCGTAGGTGCGTTCCACCAGCGGCTCAGCCGTCCACCCGGCGGCCTGCGCGAGCGTCACACCCATCGCGGCGATCCGGTCCGCCTCCGCCGCTCCCTCACGTTCGGTCGCCTCGACGAACTCGTTGACCCCACCGGCCCCCTTCCACAGCCGGCGGCGCAGCGCCTCGTCCGCCATCGGCGGCGCCCACAGGTGCGTGATCCAGGCCCGCCCGGCCGGTAGCAACGCCGCGCCCACCTCAATCGCCGCGCCGGCCGGCACCGACCCGTCGTAGCCGACCATCGCCCGGGCCACTCCAGTGCCATCCATGACCGACACCTCCTTCTGCTCCGTGGTCTGGCCACCGTCACACCGCAACCAGCGGGATAGACGTCGGCGCGCAGACCGGCACGCGATCTCGCAGCCGCCGGCGATCACAAGGATCGGCCGAATACAGGCCGCCCACGCAGCGTTCACAAGTGAATCTCTGGCATTCATGTCACCACCTGCGTCACCGGCGCCACCAGGGCTGATGGGCCTGACGGACGTGCCAGTGCGCCCCAGGCCAGCAAGCAAGAATGAACCGTTCGCGGCATCCGCCCGGCAGGCCGCTGATTCCGTGGCTTCGCGCTCGACTCACCACATCCACTACGGGACACCGCGCAGCATTCGGCCTTGCCGCGCCAGACGCAGCTTTACGCGCCCCCGGTCACGCTCGGCCGATCCGCCGACGACAGGCCTTTCGGCCCTAACCACTGAACCGAGCTCCAGGCACCGTGAAGAGAAGCATTCGCAGACCGACGGGCCGGCCCGACCGCCCAAATCATCAACCTCAGGGCGTACCGGTCACTCGGACGCCCCGGCACGGGACTGCACGCCGACGCGACCAGACCCCGATATACGCCGCAACCCACCGCCACGGCCGGACCAGCCCGGCCACCGACCACCAGCAGGCGCAGCCCCGCATCCGGTTGCCGGCCCCGCTGAAGGGAGTACGAGCATGAACGGCTATGACGACACCGACCTGCTCCGAGCCGCTTCGGCGGGTGTCCGCGCCCCGTCGATGCACAACAGCCAGCCGTGGCGGTTCCGGCTCAACAGCGGCGCCATCGAGATCCTCGCCGACCCGTCACGCCAACTGCAGGTCGCCGACTCCGGCGGGTGGGCCATGCGGCTGGCATGCGGCGCGGCAACCTACAACGCACGTCTGGCACTGACCGCCGCAGGCCGCCCCGCCGACGTGCTGATGGCCCCGGACTCGGAACGGCCCGACCTGATCGCCCGTCTCACCCCCGGCCACGAACGGCCACCCACCTACACCGAACGGGACCTGTTCGCCGCCATCGAGCGCCGGCACAGTCACCGGGCACCGTTCTGGCCGGATCCGGTACCTGCCGACGTGCGGGTCCGCCTGATCGAAGCCGCCCGCAGCGAACACGCCTGGCTGGACCTGCTCGTCGGGATGACCGCGCTGGCCGGGTTCTCGCAAATCGCCCACAGCGCCGACCGGGTCCTGCGACGCGACCTGAACTACCAGGCCGAAATGATCACGTGGACTGACGCGGACGCCGCCCCGGACGGTATCCCGTCACACGCCGGCGCACCCGTCACCGAACCTCAGGATCTGCTCCCGCAACGCGCTTTCGCCGATCGGCACCGCGCTCCTGGCCGTGACTACGAGCCCGAACCCCTGGTCGGCATCCTCGGCGTCCCGAGCGATCGGCGCCTCGACCAGATCGTCGCCGGCCAGGCCCTGCAGAAGGTCCTGCTCACCGCCACCGACGCCGGCCTGTCAGCGTCGATGATCTCCCAGCCGATCGAGGTGCCAGCCGCCCGCGACCAGCTACGCCGTTCCCTGGGCCGCACAGGGTATCCGCAGATCGCCCTACGCATCGGTTACGGGCAGACGACCCGGCCGACGGCCCGCCGTGACGTCACCGAGGCCCTGGATAGGGCCGTCGACTACCAGTCCTGCTGAATCCGTCCGGCACCGCCCCTGATCCGCGCCAGTCACCACGGCGCGGGCAGGGGCGATGCATTCCCCCGCTCCTGCCCGGACGCCTCGGTTGGAGGGTGGACACAACCCGACCTCGGCTTCGGTAGCGAGTGCCATCCACGACGCCTACCGGGCATCCAGCAGCACCGTGTCGGCACCCATTCCGACTACCGGCGTCATGCCCGCCGTAGCAAGCGGTATCGGTTTCGGGCGACGGGCGATCCGCAAGCGCTTGGGACGGCGTTCTCACCGCAGGGAGCGATGCGGCCCTCGCGCGGCACCGGGTCGCGCGCAGCACACCCGCGTCGTCCGCTGGGCCGCCATGTCCGTGTGACACCGCCAGCAGTTCGAGCTCCCACCGCGAGATGCCGGCTCCCGCTCATCACAGCCCGCCGGAATCGGTGGGCCGTGGCCGTCACCGTCTCCAGATCGAAGGGACTTTGGTCCCGCCGCGACAGGCGATTGAGCACGGGCGCCGTCGCCAGCGTAAGCGCAATCTAGAACTGTAGGTATCGATGAAGGAGGCAGTGATGACAACCGTCGGCCGGAACCCTGTGGTTCACCCCGAAACCGTCGAGGCGCCCGGCCCTATGATCACTAAGAGTGCCGCGAAGGCTCTCGCCGTGCTGCGCATTAGCACCGGGTTCGTGTTCCTGTGGGCGTTCTTCGACAAGATGTTCGGGCTCGGATACGCCACCCCGACCGAACGGGCATGGATCAACGGCGGCTCTCCCACCAAGGGCTTCCTTTCCTCGGTGGAGATGGGCCCGTTCCAGGACTTCTTCCACTCGATCGCCGGGCAGACCTGGACGAACTGGCTGTTCATGCTCGGCCTGCTCGGCATCGGCCTGGCCCTGATCCTCGGCATCGGCCTGCGGATCGCAGCCGTCGCGGCAATGCTGATGATGGCCATGATGTGGCTCGCTGAACTGCCGCTGGCTCAGACCACCGCCTCCGGCGAACCGAGCGGCTCGACCAACCCGCTCGTCGACTACCACGTCGTCTACGCACTTGCCGCCATCACCGCCGCTTTTACCTACGCCGGCCACGTCTGGGGTCTCGGCCGCTGGTGGAGCAGCCTGCCTGTCGTGCGCAAGAACCGCTGGCTCATCTGAACAGCCATGCGGAGCAAGCCGGGTCGCCGATCGGCGACCCGGCCGCTCGTACAGCTGACCGCCCTGACGGAACCCGCTGTGCGGAACCGACCCGCTCGAACAGTCGCGCAGTTGCCCAGCCCCATCAAGCGAACGGCCGACGACCAAACACCCGCCAGACGCGCTATCTGTCGCCCTCGCCGGGATGCGCCTACCGCGGCCTTGATGAGCGTGGCCCGGGTTCGAGCCGCTCCGAACAGTGACGCGGCATACCCCCCGACAACGAGCCGAGCCCTCTGTCGGCCCGCTCAAGCTTCTGTAAACAGTGCTGCGCGGCCGGACTGTCGCCGACCGCGCAGCTTCGAACCATTCACGCACCGTGGCCGGTGGCTCTTGGGTCACTGGGCAGACCGATCGACGCCTGCCCTCCGCTGGTCAGGAATCACGAAGCTCGAGATCGGAGACCTTGTGCCGGACGACGGCGCATGTGACGCAGACGCGAGCGCAGCCGCTCTTGCAGCAGGTCAGTGGCTTCCTGCATCGTCTCGCCGACAGCGTGAACGTGGATACCGACTCCGTTGACATCGGCGTGTACGTCGATGCGGGGTCCGGGCGCCGCAGCGTCCAGGTTCAGCCGGATTCGCAGCAACGGAGCCGGGGCGTGGTGCAACGCCGATATCACCTTCTCTCGGGCGTAGTCCTCGGCTTCCGGCGTGACGTCGCCGTGAGTGTGCACCTGCGGCTCGATGACCAGATCGCTGACGGTCATGGTCGCCTCCTCGAGGTCGTCGTCCGTTTCCGATTCGACGGGCGTACCTCCAATATGATCGGAAGCAGCGCCGAGCAGTAGGGGCCGATGGCCCTGGTAGGTGCTGGTATCGGCACCTCGGTCCACGGCCGGCGAGGAGCCCGGTCGCTGACGGTGACGAGCGGCTCACAGTTGATCTCCTAGCCGCGATTCTGGGGCGGCCCGACAGGCGAAGAGCATGCAGGCGCGGCACCGCCGCGCTGGCTCAAGGGCCGTCAGGCGAAACGCCGCAAGCCTGCCTAAGCGATCGCGTCGATCCGATGACATCGCCCTGCCGCAGGAGCCAGCGACGGCGTGTGCCTCGGTGAGCAGGCTTTACACATGCTCATGTAACAGGCAGATCACGAGGTTCTTGAACTGACCTTTAGTTGATCATGAGCGTCTGTCAAGCTCCCGCACGGCCGCCGAATAGTGCACGAGCCGCGCTCGACCGCCACCGTTACCGGTCCACAGCGCGGAGTGATCTTGGCTGACCCGTCCGGTTGAATGACTTCCCGGCCGGGCTTCGGACTGGGGCCCGCCACCAACAGTCCAACCAGACCAGTCCATGGAGCCACCTGTGACAACCCCTCAGCACGACCAGTTCCCGCCGGCCGGTCCGAACGGCCCTGCGGCCCCCCAATACGTGGTGATGCAAGCCCCGCCGCCCAAGAAGAAGAAGTGGCCGTGGATCGTGGGCGGCATCTTCCTCGTCATGGTCCTCGGATGTGTCGGCATTTTCGCCGCCCTCGGAACCGCGGCGAATGAGGTCGTGGAAACCCTCGATGAGAACGCCGCCGGCAAGAACGCCGTCCCGGGCGAGATGGGCAAGCCCGCCCGCGACGGCAAGTTCGAGTTCACCGTCACGAAGCTGGACTGCTCCAAGTCCAGCGTCGGCAAGTCGGTCCTCGCCCAGAAGGCTCAGGGCACCTACTGCATCGTTAGCCTCACGGTGAAGAACATCGGCGAGGAGGCCCAGACGTTCGACGGCACCAGCCAGAAGGCCTACGACGCGGCGGGCACGCAGTACTCCAACGACAGCGCAGCCGAGTTGGCACTCGCCGGTGACGCGAGCACTTTCCTGGAGCAGATCAATCCCGGGAACCAGGTCAAGGGCCAGCTTGTCTACGACGTACCCAAGGGCACCGAGCTCACCGCGATCGAACTGCACGACTCGTTCCTGTCGGGCGGAGTCAAGATCCCGCTGAGCTGAGGTTCATCACACACGGCGATGCCGCCCAAGGCGAGCAGTGCCTCCGGGCGGCATCGCTACACGCCCAAGGCCCTTGCTACCGGTCGCCGGCGAGCACCCGCTGGGCTACGCGCCGATTCTCGGCACGTCATCCAGGCGGTAGCAGAACACGGCTACGGTGATCGGTCGCCGCGCCGCCGCGCTCACGCACCGGCTGGTGTTTGATCAGCCTGCGGCGCCGTACGCGGCGAGGACACGATTGACGACACTCTCGGCATAGGCGACATCGACCACAGCCCCGGAGATCGCTCTGCGGTGGAACAGGGGGCCGGCGAGCATGTCCAGGACCTCGGCCGGGTCGGTGCCGGCGGGTAGTTCCCCTCGTGCGATGCCGCGTCGGATGACCGCGACGATCACACTGTGTCGGGTGTCGGCTTCCCGGCGGTGCAGGGCGGCGAACGCGGGGTCGCGTTCGGCGGCGTCGATGAGCGCGAACATCAGGCCGGCGGCGGGCCCGGTGGACAACGATCGGGCGAGGCCGGTGAGTAGCTCCATCAGGTCGCCGTGCAGGGAGCCGGTGTCTGGGTCGGAGGGGGTTTGCAGGATGCTGCCGAACGCGTCCAGGACCAGGGCGGGCTGACTATCCCATTGGCGGTAGATGGTGGTCTTCGCGACTCCGGACTGTTCGGCGATCGCCTCTATGGTCGTGGCCGCGATGCCGCGCTCGGCGAGCAGCCGCAGCGTCGTGTTCAGCAATGTGGCGCGGCTACGCAGCACCCGTGGGTCCGTACGCCCGGTCACTATGCCCTCCTCGAGCTATCGCGGCGGCCACGATGTCCGGTGGTCGCTCACATACTGTGCCAGGGTCCTCGGCGCCCGGCCGAGCAACCGCGCCAGGGCCGGATCGACGCGTTCTGCCTGCCCGCGACGCAGGCCGGTGTGCAGGACGGTCTGCACCAGGCATTGGGCGATCGGCAGCCGCTGCCGGCGAAGATGCCGCAGGTAGCCCGCGATCGTGGCCGGCTGATAGCGGATGATGCGGCCAAGGGTCCCGGTCAGCAACCCCGCCACCGTGTCGAAATCGACGGCCTCCGGACCCGTCAAGGTATATGCGGCACCCCGGTGCACGTCGGGCGCGGCGAAGATCACCGCAGCGGCGTCGCCGATGTCGCGGGTATCAACGAAGGCGACCTTTCCGCGTCCCGCCGGCAGGTAGATCCGGTCCTGCGTGCGGATGTCGTCGGCGTACGCGTCAGCGAGGTTCTGGGCGAAGAAACCGGGCCGCAGGATCGTCCAGGCAAGGCCGCACGCGCGCAGATGCTGCTCCACCCGGTGATGCGGGACGATCCGGTTGGTGTCCGCCCCGGCGACCGATACGAACACCACGTGCACACGGGAATAGCGGGCGGCGGCATCGAGCAGCGCATTGAGCGTGGGACCGACCCGCGAGATCGCCGGTGGACGGACGAGAAACAAGCCGCTGGTACCTGCCACCGCGGCATCGAACGTCTGCGCGTCGAAGAAGTCGAGGCGTACCGTCTCGGCGCCGGGGAACCGTTCGCGGAGCCCCTCCAAGTTGGTGCCGGCCACACGAACAGGTAGGCCGGCGGCCAGCAGCGACCGAGCGGCTCCACCGCCGACGTTGCCGGTCGCGCCGGTAACCAGGATCGGACCGGTCATCGCGGGCCGTCTACGGTGAGATAGATCAGCGAGAGACCGTCGCGGCGAGCGGCCTCCTCCAGCTCGGCGAGCGTCGGGAGACGAGGCACGTTGATCCGGATGCCCAGGCGGCGGCCAGCCTTCTCGTGGCCCACCTCTTCGATGAGGTACAGGTATGTGGAGGCGACCTTCTGCGGGTCCTCCGCCAGGTCGGCCCGCGCCTGGCGGCGCTCGCCAAACATGGTGACGCCGACGTCAGTGCCGCCGCGCAGGTTGGCACGCCAGCCGGAGCTGGTCAGCACCAGCAGGCGACCGTCGGCGATGGCGCGGTAGGCCACCGGCAGGATGAATCGACGGCCGCTCTTACGGCCGACGACGTGCAATAGCAGCAGGTGCCGGCCGACGCCCTGAGCACGTCGCGGCGAGGACAACAACCACCGCATGACGCGATTGACAACACGGTACGGAGCCTTGGGTGGCTGGACGCGCTCGACGGCCGGCCTCGACGTAGTGGTCACCGTTCGAGACTACGCTACGCTTCCGTAGCGAAACTACGGTCGTTGGTCACGCCAATGCTCTCGGCCATAACCGCAGTCGCCTGCTCCCCGCCGCCCGTTCTCAACTCGCCACACGGGGGACACCGCGCAGCCCTCAGGAGGGACGAAAGACGGCGCCCGCCGATTGCCGGGCGCCGTCTGATGGACTCAGCAAAGCGCAGATGCTCGGTGTCAGGCTGCCGCCTCCGGTGCTGCAGCGAGGCTGCGAGCGAGCAGGAACTGGGCGTAGCCGATCAGGGCGATGACGACCCCGAGCCCCATCGCCATGGCGGCGATACCGAAGGAGACCACCGACGTGAACAGCGAGGCTCGCAGGAAGGAGCCGTTCATCACGGTCTGCCGGGCCGGGTCCTCACGGTCGAGTTCGGCGTACGTCTTGCCGCCGCTGGACTCCAGCGCGTGCTTCTCGATGATCTGCGCCTCCGCATACGCGGTAAGCGGGCCATCGATCTTCTCCCCGGCGAACCAGTCCGCGTCCTCGGAGACGGTGATTCGCTCGTCGGCAAGCTGAGATTGCACGGTGAACCACGTGGTGGCTCCGGCAACCACCATGACCAGGCCGGCGAGCATCAGCAGTATGGCGATCACACGGACGGGCTTGGCCGGACCAGTCCGGTTGACCTTGGCGGCCGCGGTGCTCATCTGTACTCCTCTGTGGCAGGGATTCGAGCCTCTTAAACAGGGCTTCGACCAGCGCCCGGCTTACCCCCAATCGGTGAGCACAATCCTCACCGGCTTGGAATCGACCGTTCACTTGCTTACTAAGCGTGCCCGCCTACGGACCTTGCGGATAGGGCCGACAAGGCCGGGTCGAAAGTCCCGTACTTGCATCCCTGGACGGGGCCGAATGGCCCTGCACGGCTGAGGTGCCGGCGTCGCACCATGACGGATGAGCTCAGTAGCGGGCGGTCGCACAGGGCAATGCCGCTGCCGGCCGAGAGGAGGACGACATGAGGCCACTGATTGTCGGCGTCATCCTGCTTCTACTGGCGGTCCTGATGGTTGCCGGACCTCTCTTGGAGAGCTTGCTCGACCGCATCCTGCTCCGGCATGCGCATGACGGCCCACGTCAGGGTCATCGGCACGCGGTCCGGCAGCGCCAGCGGTAACGACACCGGGGGCCTCTTGGCCTGGGCACGCCCGACCGCGATGGTGTCCGAGATGCTTCGCGAAGCCTTCACAGTGTCGCCCCGGACTTCGACGCCGGCCCGGATTCCGCGTAGGGCCACGACTCTCCGGTGGCGAAACCCTGGCCGGTGTCGTGTCTCGAGCAGAGTTCAGTCGCGTAGCTCGATTACCTGCTCAGCAGGCAGACGAGGGGTCCTGCCGGGACCGCCGGACTCCGGGTTGGGAGTGCCCAGACGCATGACGAGGTACGGCAGACCGATTTCGCCGAGCATGCGATCCAGCTGATGGCGGGTGAACGACACCTCGATCGGGCTGCTCATCGGCAGTAGAGCGGCACCGAGCTCGGTGGCGGTCAGCCACACCGCGCTGAGGGCTTCACCGGCACGGAGCCAGTCGATCGGTTCGTCGCCTGTTCCGTAGAGCACCGCGTAGTTGGCGGCGTTGTCATGCCCTGAGCCGGGCGCGAGGGTGCCGGTAGTGCCGAAATCGCGTTCAGCGACCGTGGTCTGCGGCATCGCCGCCGGCAGGTTTGCGTCGGGGATGCCGGAGCCGTCGGACCGATCACCACCGACCCAGACCGCTGTCTCGCCCCGCAGCCGCTCGTCGGCGCTCTCCGTCTTCTGGGCACGTTCCACCAAGACAGCGAGGTCGATTTCCTGGTCCCGGGTCAGCAGATGCAACCGGACGCCGACTCCTTCAGCGGCCGCGATCAGCGCATCCAGAACGGCGGGAGCGACCGGTTCGTCGCTGACCGTCCGCCGATCCGTGTGCCGCACCGGCAACTGCTCCAGCAGCCGGATCGCTGCCGGATCGGCAACAGTCCGCCCCTCGATGCGGACCACGGCCAGCGGGCCAGGAACGGTCTTGTCGACCACGCACTGCCAGCCGCCGGCGCTCAACGCAACTTGCGCGTGATGCAGGGCGGTTCCGCAGCTGATCAACAGCATCTGCCCGTCACGGTCCTGGAACTGCAACTGCCGGCGGTGCACCGGGTGCAGTTCCATCCGGTCGGCGTGAACGACCCACCGCCAGGGCTGGGTGTTGTGGATCGACGGCGCGAACCGGGCTGCGTGGGCTGCGTTCAACAGCACCTGACGGGTGTCCACATCTTCCTTCATCGGGTGTCCTCCCGTACAAGCGACAGCGTCGCGGGCCCCTGCCGGCTCCGAGCTGGCAGATACTGGCACGTCCAACCGGTCCCGGCGCGTCAGCGCAGGAGAGCCTTCGCGGCGCACCACCGTGATCACGAGTGCCCTGTAGGACGGCGGCAAAACCGGCAGATATTCCGACGGCATTGTCCGCTCGGCAAGACGCCTGCCGGTGTAACCGGCGCCAGCCGGTCGGACAGCGCTGTTCGGACGCACACCATGTCACCTAAGCAGGTTCCAGACCGGCAGGAGCGCTGATCGTGACTAACGGCCCGACCAGCGTTGACAGGCTCCCCGTACCCCGTAGGCGCCTTCCTGCGATGTCACAACCGACAGCTCTGATCACAACGCAACCACGTCGCTCGACCGGCGGGCGAGGAGCCGACGCAGACCATCTCCGGTAATCGTTGCGGTGGTAGCTGCCATCAGCAGACCGCCTACGATTCCGATTAGGGTGATCACGGCGACGGATTGTCCCGGGCGCCACAACAGCGTCGTGAAGCCGAGGAACACGCCGAGGCCCACCGTCCAGGCGACCGCGGTGATCACGATCCAACTCGCCGACCGGCGTACCACCCGCCTCAGCACAAACCACTGCCCGAACCCGATCGACGCCAGAAGCACGGTTCCGAGTACGGCCACGGCAACGGCCAGCAGCCCTGGCGGCACCTGCGACAGGCGGCCGGCGAGCATGCTGGGCAGCATCCCGATCGCGTACGCGACGACCGCGGCGGCCGCCGTCACGCCGACCCACCGCCGCGAGCTGATACCGGATATCGCTCGGCGCAACACGATCGCGTGCGACCCGCCCAGCAGCGCACCCTCCACCGCACCTGCTGCCAACACGGCGGGCAGCATCACCGCCGCAGATGCCCGCGCGGTGAAAGCTCCGACCATGGCCGAAACCGCAAAGCCGACGAACTCGCCGACGGTTACAACAGCGATTAACCGGCGCTGTAGCCGGGTACCCCGCAGCGGCACCGGATCAGGTGGCGGGCTGAATGAAGCGCAACTCCACCAGAACCCACGTACCGTCCGGACGCGCGCGGGAAAAACGCCGCCAATACACATCGAAAGCCGCAGCAGAGTCCTTCACCTGACCGATCGCAGGGTGCCAGGTGCCAGACAGCCACACCTGCACTTGCGCCGGCCGACGGAAGTGCCGCCACCACCGCTTCGTTGACGCCTGCCCGACGGCCACCACGAAAAGTGAGACCGTGAGGTGTCGTAGCGGCAGCCTGGACCGGCAGCGTGATCAGCGCCCCGGCCGACGACGTGTAGCGCAACACCACCAGCCCATCCGGCAGCAGCCCACTGAACGGCGACATCAACAGGCGTGGGATCAGACCGACACCCGCGGGCCGGGCCGGGTCCCGTGGCACTCCACCGGTATTGGTCATGCTGCGAGCATCACTGCTCGCATCGCTGGGTAGAAGAGCAACCACTACTCGATACCGGGACTTTCGTCCCGGTCGGACAACGCAGGTCGCTGCAGCAGCGACCTCGTCAAGGTCGCACGCCAGCGGGGCGCTGCTCGGCCGCTCCGAGTCCTCAGCCAGCCGGGATCGTTCCCTTCGAGCGGAAACGACCCACGGTCTATCCGCCGACTTGGAACTCCACTCCGCCGAACGCTGCCAGCCTCCGGTTGTACAAGACGGCCACCCGAGAGACCCCCCGACTCTCCGGGTGACCGTCTTGTACGCCGGCATGACTGGCTCTCCGGCTGACGCCGATCAGAGCGCAACCATGGGGTTCGCGAGGAGCCACCCGACGTTCAACCACAACAGCGTCGCATAGCAACAGCGAATCCGGGGGACGTCCAGCGGACTCGGCGGTCGCTGTCCGCCCTGCGGCCGCCGAACTCACCGACATGATCTACAGGTCCCGGATTACGGGTCTATCGGCCCTGACCGGCTGGGACACGCCGGACGACGATGGATACGCAAGCGCAAGGAAGGAGCACATCATGCGTGCCGCCGTGGTCACCGCGTTCAACCAGCCTCTGGAGATCAAGGAGGTGCCTATCCCGGAGCCGGGACCCGGCAAGATCCGTGTGCGGCTCGAAGCAAGCGGCCTGTGCCACACCGACATCCACGCCGCCCGCGGTGACTGGCCGGTCAAGCCGGCTCTGCCGTTCACCCCCGGCCACGAAGGTGTGGGCATAGTCGAGAGGGCCGGCGAAGGTGTCACCGCACCGGCCGTCGGAGACCGAGTCGCCGTGCCCTGGCTCGGCTTCGCGTGCGGAACTTGCGAGTACTGCATCACCGGCTGGGAGACGCTGTGCGAGGCACAGCTCAACACCGGCTACGCGATCGACGGCGGACACGCCGAATACCTGGTCGCCGATGCCCGCTACGTCGTCCGGGTACCCGACGGCATCGCCCCCGCCGAAGCCGCGCCGCTGACCTGCGCAGGCGTGACCACCTACAAAGCGGTCAAGGTCGGCGGGGTCACCCCCGGCGACCGGGTCGCGATCTTCGGCATCGGTGGACTCGGCCACCTTGCCCAGCAGTACGCGCAGATCTTCGGCGGGGAAACCATCGCCGTGGACGTCACGGAGGAGAAACTCGCCCTCGCCCGGCAGCTCGGCGCCGCGCACACCGTGAACGCCGCCGACACCGACCCGGTCGCGGCGATCGAAGCGCTCGGCGGCGCTGACGTCGCAGTCGTCCTCGCCGCCGACCCGCGGGTTATCGAACAGGCTCACGCGTCGCTGCGCCGCGGTGGCCGGCTCATCCTGGTGTCGCTGCCCAAGGACAACGCGATGTCGCTGCCGATCTTCCAGACCGTGCTCAAGGGCATCCGGGTCATCGGCTCGATCGTCGGCACCCGCGCCGACGTGGCCGAGGTGTTCCGGCTGCACGCCGCCGGCCGCACCGAGGTGCTGTACGAGACCCGCAAACTCGAGGACATCAACGCCTCGATCGAGGACGTGCTGGCCAGCCGCGTCCCTGCCCGCCTGGTGCTGCTCCCCTAAGCCGCAAGCCCAGGCGGCCCCGGTGTGCCGAACACAAACCCCCAGGTGTCGGGCACACCACCCCCTACGCGGGCCCTACCCGTAGTGGCCCCTCGGCGGGCCCGCGTAGGTGCGGCTGAAATGTCCCGCGACCCCCAGATCAGTTGACATAGCACCGAGCAATGTTATCCACAGCTGCACCGCCGTTATCCACAGCTGCACGCAACCGGAGGGGCGGTGTCCGGGCATGCCGGGTTCGCCGTAACGAACCACACCGGTCATCCCGCTCGGCACGGGAGTTGAGTCGTTCCTCGATCTTCCGCATCTGTCGAGGCGCCACAGCGGAGTCGGACACCGCTGCCAAAGTGAAGACCGGGCACTCTACGGCTTTCGATCAACGGCATCAGCCGTGTCAGTCGTCGTTGACGAGGAGCGATCCGATGGATCTGGTCTGGTAGCGGAGGTGAGGGTGAAAAGGAAAGTCTTCATCGTCGCCGCAACGGTGTCCGCGCTGCTGTTGGCCGGTTGCGTGACGGCCGACGATCCCGTGACCGCACCGAGCGCCGTACCCTCCGCCGCAACCTCAGCGAGCAGACAGGCCGATGGGCTTCTCGCAACCCATGGCCTTGCAGGCAAGAACACCGTCGAACTCATCGACCACCTCGACCGGCTGAGCATCGCGGAACGGCCGACCGCGCTGACAGCCTCAGTTCGATCCCACGAACTGGTGATCTCCAGCGGGACACACGAATACCAACTCGACATACCCGATGGCCAGTTCTACCTGTCCGTGGCGCCGTACGCGAACCAGACGCACCAGTGCTTCCATCACTCCCTCACCACTTGCAAGGGCGAACTCGCCGGCCAAGACGTGCAGGTGAAGATCGTGGACGAAACGAACAGCAAAGTACTGGTTGACGAGGCCCGGACCACCTTCGACAACGGGTTCGTGGGGTTCTGGCTACCCCAGGGCATCACAGCCACGCTGCGGATCACCTATGACGGCAAAACCGGGCAGACGAAAATCGCCACCGGCGAGCAGGCGCCGACCTGCCTGACCGAACTCCGACTCACGTAGGCGGCAACAAGGCCCCTCGATACGCCGCCATCGCCGGTCATCGACTCGCTATGGACCCGAGCTGACGCCTTCCGGCTTGCTCTCTTTCCGAGAACGACGACGAGTGACGCCATAACGCAGGAGACGCGTCAACCCGGCCGAGGCGCTAACCAAACGCTCGAGCCCAACACCGATTGATCCGGGCCGCGTTGCTCTGCTCGGTCATGCGCCGTCCAAGTGCTTGCACACATCGCCGGCCGCACGTTCACCGCTGACCACACACGCCGGGATGCCGACCCCGTCGAACGCTGCCCCGGCCAGCGCCAGCCCCGGCGGCAGCCCGGCCCGGACCTGCAAGATCCGGTCCCCGTGGCCGGGGGCGTATTGCGGCAGGGCGCCGCCCCAGCGCCGGAGCCAGAACTCGGCCGGCGCCGGCAGCTTGACACCGACCAGCTCGCACAACTCCGCGTGAGTCTGGAGGAAGAGCGTCTCGTCGTCGTGTTGGAGACGCTGTTCCTCACCGGCGTGGCCCAGTGAGGCCCGCACGATCACCGGTCCGTCCGGGTCGGTGAGATGCGGCCATTTACGAGTGAAGAACGTCGCGGCTTTGACTAGTGTGCCCTCGCCCGGCGGCACCAGGAAACCTGACAGGTCCGGCAAGGCGGTCCCGGGTGGCAGGGCCATCGCCATCAGCGCGACACTCGCGTACTGCAGCGCGCCGACCGCCTGCGCGGTCTCCGGCGCGGCCTCGGCCAGCAACCGGGCGGCCGGCTTCGCCGGCACCGCCAGAATCACGGCATCCACGTCGTCGGTCTGCGGAGCCGGCGCAGGCCCGAACGTCAGACGCCAACCCTTCGGGGTACGCGTGAGCTCACGCACCGGCTGCCCGAGGCAGATCCGGGCGTCACTGGCCGACGCGGCGGCCGCCACCAGACGGCTCATCCCTCCCCGGACAGCGGCGAAGACCGGCCTGCCTGGCGTTCGTTTCGACTGCGCCTGAGCGGCCCGGACGGCGTCGCGAAGGGTGTGTTCGGCTTCCGCGGTGCGGGCGAGCTGCGGCATCGTGACCCGCAGGGACAGCCGGTCGGCGCGCCCGGCGTACACCCCGCCGAGCATCGGGTCGACCAGCCGGTCCACCACCTGGTCACCGTACCGGGCGCGGACCAGCTCGCCGACCGTGATGTCCTCGCCCGGGGCGAGCAGCGGGCGGCCGGTGTCGCGGTCCGCGTCGGCCTCCGGCGACGCCGTCCCGTCCAGCGTTGCCAGGTCGCCGGGGATACCGAACATGGTCCCGGGCGGAATCGGGGTCAGTCGGCCGCCGATCGCCAGGGCGGCCGGGCGTGGCGCTGGATGCACCAGGTCGTCGCCGAGTCCGAGTCGCCGGGTCAGGGACACCGCCGCGGACTCGGCGCCGTCCGGGGCGCTGAACAGGAACGACTCGGCGCCCTGCTCGACCGCCAGTCCGGCCAGCTCACCGGTACGGAGTTTGCCGCCCAGGGCAGCGTCTCGCTCGTACAGAATGATCTCGGTGTCCGCCGGCGCTCGCTGCTGCAGCCGCACGGTGGCCGCTAGGCCAGCGATGCCGCCGCCGATGACCGCGATCCGCTTCCCCACGTAGATCACCCTCCCAGCTCGCCGCCGCGCCGTCCCACCGGGGTCCAGGTCTGTGACGCCGACCCAAGGACACCGGCCTGTGAAACGGCGCCGGCTCGCGCCTACCGCGCCGGGCTGTTTTGCTTGGCATAGCCGGCCTAGCTCGGTGGCGGAGCCAGTGCTGGCGCTGACGCTGCGCCAGGTTCCGTCGAACAGCATCAGCCCCGCCGCCAGGCTGGTGATTTGCTCAGCGAGGTGAACTGCGCGGTGCGCGTGTCAGCGATGGTTTGCAGCGTGAAGGTTCTTCACTTGCACCTCCACACCCTGCCCGTTCAGCCGGGTACACGCGTGCACGACAGCGCCGACACCGGCGGAGTCACAGACACCCACACCAGTCAGGTCGACGACGACCTGGGCGGCGCCCTGCGCCGCGTGGACGATGACGTCGTGCAGGTGGTCTGCAGCGGATTCGTCGATGTCCCCGGCGACAGCCAGGCGTACGACGCCATCGTTGACCACATGACTGCTGATCTCCAACTGTTTCCTCCCGGAGCGTGTCGGGTTGCAGTCGATCATCGCGCGTAAAGATCCGTTAGTCGCCTCGACCGCACGAAGACGGCTCGCGGTTTCGCCAGCAGCGAGCACACTGAATCCCACTCGCCTGTGGCGCTACGAAGTCCCAGCGACGTCGCTTTGCCGATTCCCCCGCTTCACCAGGCGGAGTACTCGATGATCGACCTATGGACTGGCGAAACCGAGCCATCTTGAACGAGGCCGTTCAGGCAGGCTGGCGTGGTCGACGCCCAAGTCAACGACCGTCGAACAGCAGATCACCTACAGCCGCAAGATCGGCCGCATCATGACCGACGCAGCCTTCGGTCGCGGCCATTCGCCGTTGGCGCCAGCGCCGTCGCCCGTATCGCTGACCACAGCGTTGGCGGTGCCCACGAAGCCCACCGCGCCGCCGCGGCGCTCGCTGACGTGGCGCACCGCCGCAGCCCGCAACTATCGGGTATGACCACCCCGGTCGAACTCCCCCGCGAGGCCAAGATGCGACCGTCACCGCCGTCGGCGAACCGCAACGACGTACAAGACCTGGTCAATCGTCTGCTTGCCGCTGCCCTACAAGCCAGCGCGGCTGTCGATGCCTCCGTTCACGCCGCCGAGGTCATTACAAGCCGCGCTTCTGATGCAACACCGGACATGGCCGCCACCATCATCGCCCTGGCTGCTGTCCGTGACAATCTCCTGCACGCCGCAAACCAACTCAGCGCCGCCTCACCCGACGGCCCCGGTGAGTCACCGGCATGACTGCCGGCATGCCCCTGGGCGAACCGCGCCCGTTCCCTGTGCACCCACCGGGAGCGCATCTGGCATCCAGCACGCCTGTGCTGTGTGCATCGTTTTGGCTGGCCAGAGCAAGGGCATGTCGACGAGCTGCGACAACGGCATCTGCTTGAGGCTCGAGTACGCCGCTGCCCGGTCGGTGTGGTTGCCCGCAGGGTTGGGTCTCGTCGCAGGTTCACGAAGACGGCGGCTCTATACGTCGCATCCTGTCACGCCGAGACCGCCCGTGTTGGCGCCGCCGTACGACGCCGTACGCGGTGGCAGGCCACCGGACGGCCGACTGGCGACGCTGATCGTCCCCGCGCCGTCAACAGGCCGCCAGCGCTCGTGTTCGCCCCGCGGCGGTCCGACAATGCATCTTCGAGCAACCTCACCTCTCTGCGACGGTCTCTCGCGCGGCCTCTGCGCCGCGTATGGGACGTCAGATACCGGACCAGTCCCGATGCGTTGCCGGTCCCGGCCGGGCCCGCCTGCGCGGATTCGGCGTTGCTCTTGTCTGCCTGCCCTTGCCGCGTCCGCTGTCGGCAACGATCGGGTTGGGCGGTTCGGGACGTAGGTCCTGTCCGCACCGCAAGAACTCACGTCCGGGCGCGGGTGAGCGATGGTGCACCGTGTCACGGCGATACGCGCTGCGGCCCGGCGAAACGGACAACATGATGGTCACCATGCAGCAATACATCATCGCCTCGACCGGCGACGGCGGGGAGAGGGATGCCGGATTGCAGCCATGGAGTTCGGTGGCTGCGTCGAGCCCGCTGCATTCGGTACAGCGACTGGCTGCTGCCTCCCGATTCGCCGGAGCCGGAGCGGCCCTCGCCGCAGACTTCCACACCCTCGCGAAGGCGGTTGCCGGCGCGCTCGAGGTGAAGGCCGTCGCTGTCAATCTGGTTCTGTCGGCCAGGGTATGGATCGTAGGCTCGTATGGCCTGCCAAGTCGGTTGGCCAAGGCCGGCAGCCTGCCGACGGCTTGGGCTCCCTGTACCCGGGTCGTTCTGCAGAACGGCACGGTGGTCTTCGAGGACCTGCGGGATGCCTACCGCGGCCAGGCCAATCCGGTGGTGTCCGAACACGGCATGCGGTTCTACATCGGCGTGCCGCTACGATTCCGCAGCGACGTGATCGGCACCTTGTGCGTCCTGGACGACCGGCCGGCCGCGCTGTCCGCGGAAGCGGTCACCGTGCTCGCGGCGATAGGCGACGAGGTAATGAGGGCGTTGCTCGAACAGGAACCGCACGGTGAAGGCGCCATTGATGTGCTGGGCGCCACGCCGCCGCACTGAGAATCGTCCCGGCTCGCCGGGTGCGCGCACCCGAGCCGACTTTCCCGAGTTGCCTCGATGCGAACTCAGCCGTCGAACCCGCGCTTGCGGACCGGCGTTGGCCATGCCGTCGAAGCAATGGCTCTGGCGGAGTGGCGTCGAACGCTGCCGCCACCGGCGGCCTCTACGATCGCTACCGAATAGAGCTCACGCCATCGGATGGTCGATCATGGTGGCGTCCGACGCGCAGTAAGGATGACCGACATGACAGCCGACACGTTGTCCGCGACGCTGCGGGTGCTGGTGGTCGAAGATGATCTCGGGGACGTGGCGCTGGTCGAGAGCGCCTTCGCCGGGCATCGGATCGCCACCGACTTGCATCATGTCGCGGACGGTGCTGAGGCTTTGGCGTTCCTGCGGGCCGAAGGGTCGTATGCCGGTGCGCTGCGGCCTGATCTGATTCTGCTGGATCTGAACATGCCACGCCTCGACGGCCGCAGCTCCTGCAGGTGATCAAGACCGATGCGCTGTTGAAGGCGATCCCGGTGGTGGTGTTCACGACGTCATCGACGCCGGCTGACATCACGGCCAGCTACCGGGCGCACGCGAACGCGTACGTCACCAAGCCGATCGGTCTCGACGACTTCGATCGGGTGGTGGCCGCGATCCGCAACTTCTACGGCCACACCGTCACTCTGCCCCGCCGGGCACCCTATGCCACCCGCCATGACGGATCCGCTGGTGAGCTGAGCAACTGACGGGTGATCAGCTTGTCAGCAGTCGGGCATCTTCCGATTGTCTCGGCGTGTGGGCTCGTTGGCCGGGCGGCTATGGAAGCTTCGCTACGGTCAGCAGGACAACGGCGTCCGTGAGAGCGGACAGGGTGTGCCGGGCGTCGGGCACGACGAGCAGGTCCCCGGTGTCACCGTCCCAAGATGTGTCCTGCGTGGCCAGGCGAACTCGTCCGGACAGGACGTGGACGGTGGCCTCGCCAGGATTCTCGTGTTCGTCGAGGGTTTGACCGCCGCGGAGGGCGATCAACGTCTGGCGCAGCGTGCGGGTATGCCCACCGACGACGGTGTGGGCGCTACGGCCGCTCGACGAGGTCCGAGCCACCTCGAGATGCTCAGCGGTCAGCGCCGGCAGCGATGACGTAGACACGATCCGTTCTCCTGTTCAGTCGGTCTTGGGCCGCCCGACCGTGCCCATCTTGACGGCGGTGTAGACGGCGGCGGCCAGAGCCACGTCGGACAGCAGCATCAGGCCGATCGCGTACGAGTTTTCGACGCCGTACACCCATCCCATGATCAGCGGTGGGACGAACCCGCCGAGGCCGCCAGCAGCACCGACCACACCGGTGACGGTGCCGACCTTGTCGGCCGGGGCGACCTTGCCGACGAGGGCGAAAACGGCGCCGCTGGCCGCTCCGAGCAGCGCGGACATGCCGAGGAAGGCGATGGTGGCGACCGGCATCAGCGGCGGCTGGAAGGCCTGGATGACGGCGAACACGGCGGTGCCGCTGAAGCACCAGACGAGCACCGGTACCGGGTGGAAGCGGTCGGACAGCCAGCCGCCGGTGGGCCGGGCGATCACTGCCAGGATGACGAACCCGGCGGTGCGCAGGGCGGCGTCGTTGGCGGACAGTTCGTAGGCGGTGCGCAGGTAGGCGGGCAGGTAGACGCTGAACGCGACGAACCCGCCGAACCCGACCGCATACAGCAGGCATAGTTGCCAGGTGACCGGGAGCCGGCCGACGTCGGCGGTGCGCTGCCACGCGGAACCGGCGGGGCGTTGCCGGTTCGGCGCATCCCGGATCAGCAGGAACGCGACCACGGCGTAGGCCGCGAGGATCGCGGCGACCAGCATGAACGGGGTTTTCTGCCCGTACGTGTCGGCGAGTTTGACGGTGGTGAAGTTGGAGATGGCGGTGCCGCCCATGCCGGCGCCGAAGACGCCGATCGCGAAGCCGCGCTTGGCGGGCGGGTACCAGCCGGAGACCAGGGGCACACCGACGGCGAAGGCGGTGCCGCCGATGCCGAGGAACAGCCCGGTGATGATCAGCGCCGGATACGACGACACATACGCCAATGTCAGGACCGGCACGATGGTGGCCAGCGACACGGCAGGGAACATGATCCGGGCGCCGAACCGGTCGGTGAGCGCGCCGACCGGGATCCGGCCGATCGAGCCGACCACCACCGGCACCGCGACCAGCAGCGACTGGGCAGCGAAACTGAGACCGAGGCGTTCCTTGACGCCGGGGCCAAGCGGGCCGAGCAGCGCCCACGCCCAGAAGTTGACAGTGAATCCGATGGTGGCCAGGGCCAGGTTGCGGCCGGCGCCGGCCGGCACGGCGTTCGCGGGCACCGGGGTGCTGCTCGCCCCGGTGGCGGCACTGCGTGTACTCATCAGCTGCTACCTCGCAAACGGCATCGAACCGGAAACACCAGCCGGAAGGTCTGATCCTGCGGTGGTGCCAAGGGGGTGACCAGGCAAGATCAACGGCGGCGGGCGGGCGGGCTGGTCGGCAGCTTCGGCGGGCCCTCCCAGCCGGGACGACTCGGGCGCAGCCCGGGACGGGGGTCGCGGTACCGGTAGACGACGTACGGGCGGGTGAGGTAGCCGACAGGGGCGCTGAAAGCGTGCACGAGACGGGTGAACGGCCAGAACGCGAACAGGGTGAACGCGGCCAGGATGTGGATCTGGAAGCTGGTCGGCACCGCGGCCATGATCGCCGGGTCGGGGCTGAGGTAGAACAGCGACCGGAACCACGGTGAGATCGTTTCGCGGTAGTCGTAGCCGCCGCCTGCAATGTTGGCTTTCACGGTCGCCCACAGGCCGAGCACGATGACCGCGGCCAGGACCACGTACATGGCTTTGTCGTTCTTGGTGGTCGCGGCGAACACCGGCCCGGTCAGCCGGCGCCGGGCGATCAGCAGTGCCATGCCGATCAGGGTGCAAAGCCCGGCGACGGTACCGACGAACACGGCCATCAGGTGGTAGGTGTGTTCGGTGATCCCGACGGCTTCGGTCCACGATTTCGGGATGAGCAGCCCGCCGATGTGCCCGACCAGGACCATGAGGACCCCGAAATGGAACATCGGGCTGGCCCATCGCAGCAGCGTGGTTTCGTACAGCTGGGAGGAGCGGGTGGTCCAGCCGAACTTGTCGTAGCGGTAGCGCCAGACGAGTCCGCCGATCAGGATCACGATCGACAGGTACGGGAAGACCGCCCACAGCAGGACGTCAACGGTGTTCACCTGCGGCCTCCGGTCACATCGGCGAGTCCGAACGGTTCCAGGCCGACCTGTTCGACGGGTGGGCCGGTGCGGGCCAGCCGGGCGACGGCGGCCAGGTCGGCGGGCTGGGCGGCCGGCAGCATCCGCCGGACAGCTTCGGCGGCGTGCCGGTACACCGAGCCGTCCTTGGCGAGAGATTCGGCGAGCAGGTCCAGCCCGATGCGGTTGTCGCGCAGCAGTTGCCAGCCGGCGTCGTCGGTGGCGGCGAGGTCGAGCACCGCGGGCAGGTAGTCGGGCAGTTCGCCGTCGACGAGTTCCAGGCCGACGTGTTTGTAGGTGGCGGCGAAATCGGCGAGGGCTTCGCCGCGTTTGCGGGTGTCGCCGCAGGTGTAGTAGGTCAGGTGCAGGCAGCTGCGGCGGCGGAAGTCGAACAGCTCCACGTAGTCCGCGCGCAGCCGACCCGGGTCGGTGGCCGCCCGGTGCCCGACGACCATGCGCAACGGGTCGGAGACCTCCGGCGGCAGCTCCAGCAGGGCGACGTCGATCAGCGGCAGCGCGTCCATGACGGTGTCGTCCGGGTAGCGCAGCAGCAGGGAGGCGGCGCGCGCGGCGACCGCCCGCCAGGTCGGCGCGGTGCTCATCGTGGTCCTTCCTCGGTGTCGATCACGCCCGGGCCACTGGTGGCCCCACCGTTGGCGCCGGGATCGCGGCGGGGCGGGAACAGGCCCTCGGGACGGCCGTTGCCGTCCCAGTTGAGCAGGTTCACCCGCCGCGGTTCGTCGCCTGCGTCGGTGAACCCGTCCGAGGTCTGCCGGTCGCGCAGCATGTGGAAGGTCTCCACCTGCACCGGAACCGGGGTGCCGGACGCCTCGCCGAACGGCCCGGTCTGGTACATGCCAGGCCCGCCCTCGTACTCCAGGGAGCATTCGGTGCCGAGCTGTTCGAGGCGGTGCGCGTCCTCGGCGTGCGCGGCCGGGATGACGTAGCGCTGCTCGTACTTGGCGATCGCCAGGAGCCGGTACATCTCGTTCATCTCGTCCGGTGTCATGCCGACCGCGGCCGGGATCGAGTCGTCGGGTTTCTCGCCGAGGTTGATGCGTCGCTGGTAGGAGCGCATCGCGGCAAGCCGGTTCAACGTCGCGCGCACCGGCTCGGGATCTCCGGCGGTGAACAGCCCGGCCAGGTAGTCGATCGGGATGCGCAGCGCATCGACGGCGCCGAAGAGGTTGTGCGGGTCCTCGCCGTCGTGGCCGGTGTCGCGCAGCACGTCGACGACCGGGGACAGCGGCGGGATGTACCAGACCATCGGCATGGTGCGGTACTCCGGGTGCAGCGGCAGCGCCACCTCGTACTTCATGATCAGGTCCCAGATCGGGGAGCGGCGTGCCGCGTCGATCCAGTCGGCCGGGATCCCCGCCCGCTCCGCCGCAGCAGCCACCGCCGGATCATTCGGGTCCAGGAACACCGAGCGCTGCGCGTCATACAGATCGTGCTCGTCCTTGACCGCCGCGGCTTTCGCGACCTTGTCGGCGTCGTACAGCATCAGGCCGATGTAGCGCAGCCGGCCCACGCAGGTCTCCGAGCAGATGGTCGGCTGGCCGATCTCGATGCGCGGGAAGCAGAAGGTGCACTTCTCGGCCTTGCCGGTGCGGTGGTTGAAATACACCTTCTTGTACGGGCACCCGGTCACACACATCCGCCAGCCCCGGCACCGGTCCTGATCGACGAGCACGATGCCGTCCTCGGCCCGCTTGTAGATCGCCCCGGACGGGCACGACGCGGCACAGGACGGGTTGAGGCAGTGTTCGCAGATGCGGGGGAGGAAGAACAGGAACGCCTTCTCGTAGTCCTGGCGCACCTGGTCGGACACCTTCTGCAGGATCGGGTCGCCTTGGAGGACCTCGTTGCCGCCGCCGAGCGAGTCGTCCCAGTTCGCCGACCAGGTGACTTTCGTGTCCTGGCCGGTGAGCAGGCTCTTGGGCCGGGCCACCGGAAAATCGTTCCCGGCCGGCGCGGACAGCAGGTGCTCGTAGTCGTAGGTCCACGGCTCGTAGTAGTCCTGCATCGACGGCAGTTTCGGGTTGGCGAAGATGCTGAACAGCTTCTTCACCCGGCCACCGGCGCGCGGCTTGAGCCGCCCGGTCCGGGTACGCACCCAGCCGCCCTGCCACTTCTCCTGGTCCTGGTAGGTGCGCGGGTACCCCTGCCCGGGCCGGGACTCGACGTTGTTGAACCAGACGTACTCGACGCCGGAGCGGTTGGTCCACGCCTGCTTGCAGGTCACCGAGCAGGTGTGGCAGCCGATGCACTTGTCCAGGTTCATCACCATCGCCACTTGGGCCATCACGCGCATGTCAGTACTCCACGTCCTGCGAACGGCGACGGATGACCGTGACCTCGTCGCGCTGGTTGCCGGTCGGGCCGAGGTAGTTGAACGCGAACGACAGCTGGGCGTACCCGCCGATGATGTGGGTGGGCTTGACCAGCAGCCGGGTCAGCGAGTTGTGGATGCCGCCGCGCCGACCGTTGACCTCGGCCTTCGGCACGTCGATCACGCGCTCCTGGGCGTGGTACATGTACACCGTGCCCTCGGGCATCTTGTGACTGACGATGGCCCGGCAGACCACCACGCCGTTGCGGTTGACCGCCTCGATCCAGTCGTTGTCCCGCACCTTGATCTTCGCGGCGTCCTGCTCGCTGAGCCACATGGTCGGCCCGCCTCGAGACAGCGTCAGCATGATCAGGTTGTCCTGGTACTCGGAGTGGATCGACCACTTCGAGTGCGGCGTCAGATACCGCAGGGTGATCTCCAGCTCGCCCTTCGGGCCGAGCCGTGGCTCGCCGAACAGCTTGTGCATGTCCAGCGGCGGCCGGAAGATCGGCAGCGCCTCACCGGCCTCGTGCATCCAGTCGTGGTCCAGGAAGAAGTGCTGCCGCCCGGTCAGCGTGTGCCACGGCTTGAGGCGCTCCACGTTGATGGTGAACGGCGAGTAGCGGCGCCCGCCGGTCTCGCTGCCGGACCACTCCGGGCTGGTGATCACCGGGACCGGCCGGGCCTGGGTGTCGGCGAAGGTGATCTGCTTGCCCTCGTGCTCGGCGGCCAGGTCGGCCAGCTTCACCCCGGTCCGCTTCTCCACGTCGTGGAAACCCTCGGTGGCCACCCGCCCGTTCGTGGTGCCCGACAGCGCCAGGATCGCCTCACAGCACTGGATATCCTTCGCGAGCGACGGCCGGCCGTCGGCGACCCCGCCGCGGACCGTCCCGTTCTTGTGCCGCAGATACTCGATCTCCGGGTTGACGTCGACCGAGTAGCCCTTGACCGTGGTGCCGAGCTTGTCCAGCGCCGGGCCCAAGGAGGCGAGTTTCTGGTCGATCACCCCGTAGTCGCGTTCCACCACCACGATCTTCGGCATCGTCTTGCCCGGCACCGGCACCTCACCGGTGGCCTGCCAGTCGCGGACCCGCCCGTACGGGGTGGCCATCGCGTCCGGGGTGTCGTGCAACAAGGGCGCCGCAACCAGATCCTTGCGTACCCCGAGATGGGTTTTCGCCATGGCCGAGAAACTGCGGGCAATGCCGTGGAACGCGTCGAAGTCAGTCCGGGTCTGCCACGGCGGGCTGATCGCCGGGGTGAACGCGTGCACGAACGGATGCATGTCCGTGGTGTTCAGGTCGTGCTTCTCGTACCAGGTCGCGGCGGGCAGCACCACGTCGGACAGCAGCGTCGTCGAGGTCATCCGGAAGTCCAGGCTGAGCAGCAGATCCAGCTTGCCCTCCGGTGCCTGCTCCGGCCACGCTACATCCTCCGGACGCTGGTCCGGTCCGGCTTCGGTGGCCCGCAGGTTACTGTCGGTGCCCAGCAGATGCCGCAGGAAGTACTCGTTGCCTTTCGCCGACGAGCCGAGCAGATTGGCCCGCCACACGGTCAGCACCCGCGGCCAGTTCTGCGGCGCATCCGGATCGGTGACCGCGAACTTCAGCCGTTTCTCGTGCAACGCCTGCGCGACGAAGCCGCCCGGATCCTCACCGGCCTCGTCGGCCAAATCCAGGGGATTGCGGTCGAACGTCGGCATCGACGGCATCCAGCCGGAGCGCACCGACTGGGCGTACAGGTCCATGGTGTGCTTACCGGCGAACAGCCCGTCCCCGGTGGGTGAGGCGACCGTGTCGGCGCTGTAGGTGTCGTAGCGCCACTGGTCGGTATGGGTGTACCAGAACGCGGTGCCGATCATCTGGCGCGGCGGGCGTACCCAGTCCAGCCCGAACGCGAGCTGCTGCCAGCCGGTCACCGGCCGGCACTTCTCCTGCCCGACGTAGTGCGCCCACCCGCCGCCGTTCACTCCCTGACAGCCTGTCAGCGTGACCAGGGCGAGAATGGCCCGGTACGTGGTGTCCGAGTGGAACCAGTGGTTGGTACCCGCCCCGAGCAGGATCATCGAGCGGCCGCCGGAGCGTTCCGCGTTGTCCGCGAACTCCCGCGCCACCCGCGCCACCTGCACGCCGGGTACGCCGGTGATCGGCTCTTGCCAAGCCGGCGTATAAGGGCTGGCCGGATCCTCGTAGCCGGACGGCCACTCGCCGGGCAGCCCAGCGCGGGCCACCCCGTACTGCGCCAGCATCAGATCGAACACACTGGTCACCAGCTTCCCGGCAACCGTCCGAGTCGGTACCCCGCGGCGCAAAACCGCCGGGGCATCGCCGTCGAAGCGCGGCAGCAAGACTTCGACCGGTGTTCCCCCACCGCCCTCCGAGGTCAGAGCAGGTTCGATGTCGCCGAGATTCAGGTTCCACTGGCCGGCTTCGGAACCCCAGCGGTGTCCCAGCGAGCCCCGTGGAACCGCCGGTGCGTCGGTGACCGAGTCCCACAACACCGGCTTGAACGCGCCGTTCTCCGCGACTTCGCCGAGATCCTCGGCACTGAGGAACTTGCCGGGCCGATAGCCGCCCTCGAACGGCTCCAGCGTGACCAGGTACGGCAGGTCCGTGTACTTGCGGACGTAGTCGACGAACCGTGGGGTGCGCCGCTCGACGAAGAACTCCTTGAGGACCACGTGCCCCATCGCCATCGCGAGGGCGCCATCCGTGCCCGGCTGCGCCGGCATCCACTCGTCAGCGAACTTCACGTTGTCGGCGAAGTCCGGGCTGACCACCACGACCTTCTGACCCCGGTAGCGGGCCTCGGCCATCCAATGCGCGTCCGGCGTCCGGGTCACCGGAACGTTCGAACCCCACATCATCAGGTAGGAAGCGTCCCACCAGTCGCCGGACTCGGGCACGTCGGTCTGGTCGCCGAACACCTGCGGCGAGGCGACCGGCAGATCCGCGTACCAGTCGTAGAACGACAGCATCGTCCCGCCGAGCAAGCTCATGAACCTCGCGCCGACCGCGTGCGACACCATCGACATCGCCGGAATCGGCGAGAACCCAGCCACCCGGTCCGGCCCGTACTTCTTGATCGCGTGCACGTGCGCGGCCGCGACCAACTCCTGGGCCTCGTCCCAGGAGACCCGGACCAGGCCGCCCTTGCCGCGGGCCTTCTGATAGGCGCGCCGCCGCAACGGATCGTCCTGAATGTCGGCCCACGCAGCCACCGGATCGCCCAGACGCTTCTTGGCCTCACGGAACAGTTCGAGAAGAACGCCACGGGCGTACGGGTACCGCACCCGGGTCGGGGAGTAGGTGTACCAGGAGAACGCCGCTCCACGCGGGCAGCCGCGCGGCTCGTACTCCGGCTTGTCCGGCCCGACGCTCGGATAGTCGGTCTGCTGCTGCTCCCAGGTGATGATGCCGTCCCGGACGTAGACCTTCCACGAACACGACCCGGTGCAGTTCACCCCATGTGTGGAGCGGACCACCTTGTCGTACGACCACCGGTCCCGGTAGAACGAGTCCGCCTCCCGGCCGCCGATCTGGTAAAGGCTCCGGCCGTCACCGGACACCTCAGCCCGGCGTACCAGCCCACCGATCTTCAAGAGCGCCTGCCCCGCACTGTCGGTCCCGCGCGTCATCCGCCTCAATCCCTCAGTTGGTGACCTTGATGACCACGCTCGTCCCTACCCGGTCCCGACGCAACCCGAACACGAGATTTGACGCCTTCAAACCGCTGCCACACAGGGTTTCGGAGATATCCGACATCATCGGATTGCCGCCTGCAGGGGCTTCCGGGGCACCGGAGAGCGACACGAAGCCTTCTCATCTGCTCATGAAGCTGATCTACTCGGCTCGCACGCCCTCGCCGAGCGAGCGCCGGAACTGTCGGCCAGGTTGCGGCGCCTGGCATGGCCAGCACGACGAATCTACTGCCCGCACCGGATGCCGTCTGCCGTTCGCGTCCACGCCACTTCTTCGCTGGGCCGGCTCAGGTTGCACGCATGCCGAAGCGTCGACCCAAAGTCCCTTCTACGCTGGCTGTTGAGCCTGCCGTCACGAGCTGAGCCGGCGAAGGGAGCCGAGGATGTGCGGGTCGGTATCAGCTATCAGCTTGAACGAACAGGAACGACAGTGGTGGCCGCTGCTGCGGGAGCGCCTGCGTGTACCCGGCCATCTCATGGCGTTCATGCGCGGCGTCCTCGGCGACGTGGAGATCGTCGCCGTGACGGCGGTCACGCCGCAGGGAGCCGTCACACCGGTGGCAGTACTGGCAACCCCTGACGAGATCGCCCAGGAGATACACCTGATCGACGACGTGAGACAGGGCGAACACCAGCCCGCCGATGTTCGACACGCCGAGATCGGCGGCTATGACGCCCCGGTACTCACAATCCGGCAACCCGACGGACAGGTACGCCCGATCGCCGTATTCATCACGCCCTGGATCGAGCAACACCTGCTGCTGTTCGCCCGCACCCTGTGGCGACGCTACTGATCTTCGGGACTTCGGTACACCGGAAGCCGCGCACGGCGGACCGCCGCACCGCCGCCGGCAATGACGCGGGATGGCGCGTTCTGCACCGGTCGCCAGTCAGCCCTTTACGACGCCGAGGGAAAACCACCAGACAAACGCGCCGACAGCGATCAGAGACAACGGCATGGCCGACACCGCACCGTGATCACGTCGTTGAGGTTGCCGAACTCGGATCGAACCTTCCCACTCAAGACAAGCTGGTCGGCCTCACCCCGGCAGCAGCGCCGCGGCGGCCAGCAGCGCCACTCGGCGACCGGTGGTCCATCCTTGCCTTCCTCGGACGATTCGGATCGGGGCCGTTCGCCGCTGGCCCACTGCTGCTTGCTGTGGAAGGAGGCCAACTTCGGTCAGGTGAACAGCTGGGAGCCGTATTTGGTTACTACGAGCAAGGCCAACAGGAGCAGCCAGATAGTCACGGCGATGGCGTCCAGGTCGGCCTCGATCGCGGACTTGAGCGTCGAGCGCAGCCGGAGCGGGACCGGTAGGTTGCCGTCCCGGATATTGACGTGCGTCAGGGTGGCGAACACCAGGGTGGTCGAGACCGTGACCAGCAGGCACCACGGGCAAAGCGCCCCGATATTGACCATCGACTGGTAGAACAGCCAGTAGGCGAAGATCACGCCGAGGGTGTAGACGACCTGCGCGGCGAACATGAACCATCGCGGGAATCGCACTCCGCCGAGGCTGGCGACGGCGATGGTGATCACGACCGGCTCGGCGACCAAGCCGAGGAACGCGTTCGGGAAGCCGAACAGTTCTGCCTGCCAGGAGGTCGCGACGGTGCCGCAACTGATCACCGAGTTGATGTTGCACGACAGCGCTGTGTCCGGGTCCGCGGCGAGACGGACTGCGTCGATCGACAGGACGAACGAGGCGAGCAGGCTCACACACGCGGAGAACAGCATCGTGCCGAAGATCCAGGCGTTGGAGTGCCGGATCCGCCGCAGCCCGGCCAGGGAAACGCTCATTCCTGACCCTTCGCCGCGGTGACCGCCTGGGTCAGCGGCCCGGCGGTGTAGAGGTCACCCTTGAAGACCTCTCCGTTGATCTTCACAGTGGGGGTGCCGGTGATACCGGCGTCGAACACCGCCTCGGTGGATTTCGCGATCCACGGCTCGAAGATGCGGTCGTCGAACACGTCGATGACGTCCTGGGCTATGCCGGCCTGACCGGCCAGTTCCGCGATCCGGGCATCCGACAGACCCTCCGTGCCTTCCTGCGGCTGGTTGTCGAACAACGCCTCGTTGAAGGCCGTCACCTTCTCCGGGGCCCGGTCGGCCACGGTGACGACCGCGTTCGCCGCCCGGGTGGAATACCGCGACCCCTCGGACATGCGGTCCAGGAACGCCAGCGGATACAGCTCCAGCCGCACCGTGCCATCATCGATCAGCTTGTCGATCTCGTCGCTGTTGGCCTGTTCGAACCGGCCGCAGAACGGGCACATGTAGTCCAGGTACACCTCCAGCTTCACCGGCGCGGCGGCCTGGCCGACCACCAGCGCACCGCCCGCCGTAGCACCCTTCGGAGCCACCAGCGCACCGGAACCGCCGGTGTCACGATCGCCGACCGCGTTGACCACGGCGGCCACGATCGCGATCACGAGCACCGCGATGATCACGACTCCGCCCACCACCAGCGGCCGGCGTTTGCCCCGTTGCTCGGCGATCGCCGCCTGTGCCTTGCGCAGCTCCCTGGACCGATCCCGTGCCTGCTTTCCCACAGCGCGCCACCCCTCCACTCACCAGCCGCGGCCGGATCACCGCACCATTCGTGACGCCCGTTCCAGGCGAGGTGGCGGCCCCTTTACGGTCCGTTCTTCTCCGTTCAGACTGCCCGACACCCCCATGGTCAACAAGGCAAAAGGTCCATATCTGGCAGGACCATTGGCTGTCGAGCAAACAGGGCTGAGGCGCCGCTATGCCGGCCCAGGCAGTGGTCTTGAGGGCGGCGCCTCGACCGGCGCCTCCAGCAGATGCCGCACGGTCGCGCCGATCGGCGCCCGCGCCCATGCCCATGCCCAGCCGATGGAGCCGGATGCGCCTGCCCGGTCGCCTTAGCCCAGTGCCAGCCGGGGTACGACCTGAACTCTCCGGGGCAGCCGCGATCCCATGGGATGCCCGACGACGCACGAAGGACGCCCAGAGCCGCTCGGCGGCAATCCAGGACAAACCCATGCCGAGCTCCGACAGACGGCTCCCGCACCCTGCCTGGCCGGCATCCCAGGCCTGCCGAGGATCACGCCAGCTCTGCTCGGCTTATGGCATTTCTTCGGCGGTATTCTCGAAGCTTCGGTTCAGACGGACGGCCCAACAATGACGGACAGGCCGTCTCGCCGCCATCAACAGGCCAGGCCGATCAAATAATCCCCCCGCCGAGTGATCACGATCGGTTCATTTCCCGCCCCGGCCACATTTTGATGTGCTCGATGGCTGCGGCCGCCACGGAATCGAACAAGTGAACGACAGCACGGACAAGCTGCACCCAGCCCTTCCGGATGCCGCTGCGGCACGACACCGGACCGGACACACCAGCCGCGGCAGAACGCGTGCGGATCGAGGCGGCGGCCAGCTCCGCGCCGTGCTTGGCCTCCATCAGGGTTCCATGCCATGGGCATGACAACGCCATGGGCACGCCAGGGTCGATACCCTTCCCGGCACGGCCGCCCGGCGACTCGCGCGCGGGAAAGACCTGTGGGTCGAGGTCGTCGGATGCAAACAGCACGGCCAGGATCTACCAAGCGCCTCGACCATCGGCGTGGTTATCACCTCCACGGCGACTCCCGCCGAAGATGGTTTGCCGCACGCCCGGCAATCCGGCCGAATGGAAGGCTCCGCCCGCGGCGCAGCCGCACGATCAGCCCCGCCTGCGGCGCAACCGCTCTGGTGACGACAGCGGCGGCCACACCAGGTCAAACCGCAGTACCGCCCACACCACCTTGCCGCCCGCGCCTTGCCAGCAACCCCATCGATCAGCAATACGGTCGACGATCATCAGTCCACGCCTACCACCGCGGCGATCCGGACCGCCCGCGGTCAAGGGCGCCGGCAGTGCCGGGATCACCGGGCTGCCGTCACACACTTCGATCCGAAGTTGTCCGCGATCGCGTATCACCCGTAGATTCATCATCGTCCGCGCATGCATCACCGCGTTGGTGACCAGCTCGGTGGCCACCAGACTGGCCGGGCCGAGCAGTTGCGCTAACTCCCACCCCAGACACGCCTCGGTGACGACGTCGCGTGCCCGCCGCGCAGCCCCGGTGATGGGCAGCAACACGACACCTACCGACGGCAGACCTTCTCCCTGCAAGTAACCCATTTCCACCGCCGAGAATCCGTCCGAGGCCGGCACCGCATCACAACAGTGGACTTCCCACCCTCGCAGGCAATAGTCCATCGGTCTGGCACATGCACACGACGCGCCGACGAATACTCTGCAGGACCGGTTGACATATAGTGCCGGCACACGGTCGGCGGGGACGCCTGACCCAACCACGACGTGCCCTGGCTGCTCAAGAGCCTGCTCCATTCACACCAACCGTGAAGCCGCCTCAGGTGAGAAGCAGCCAACAGCCGAACACCCCGTTCGTCTCTGCTGCATAGGTCGGCCCGAGGCGGCCCGTCACAATACCGAGGGCTCTGATCGGCGCTACGAAATCGGCTTCCGCCTGCGCGGACGCCGGTTTTCCACCGCTGTCCCCTTCGGCGTGAGCGCAACAGCTCCGGCGGCCACAGCCCCCAGCAGCAGCTCGGGCCCCTCTCGGCATGCTGTCATCGGTGTCGCGCATTGACTGATCTCGTACAGGGGGTACGGGAGAATGACCGGCATGTTGGTGGCTGGGGCGGCGTGGTCGGCGAAGGCGGACAGTCCGGAGGACACAGGGCGGCAGCCACTCGCGGTGGAGGCGGTGACGGCAACTCACGCATCCGAGCTCGTGCCGGCGGTAATCACTACGACGCCGCACGCGCGTTATCTTTCACTGCATGCGCGGGTCGCCGTCGAAGCGAACCGACGCGGGTGGTCCCGCGGTGACGGGCCTGCCTTCCGGCGGCTGCTGCGCCGGTGCGAAGTGGTCCTGGCGGCCGTCTCGTTGCACCACGAGGCCACCGATCGGGACGGGCACCGGCGCCGCGCAGGATGGCGGCGGCCGCACGGTGTAAACACCATCATCCAAGTCTTGGACGGCTCCGGCGCTGTACATCTCGATCAGCTGTCACGGGATTACAGCACGGTCGCTGACGGCTTCTTCGGCACTTACGGCGGTATCGAGGCCGCGCTGGGATTGATCACGCCTGGTGTGATCCCGCAGCCGGGCCCGGCCGCTGACCCCCAAGCGCTGACCGCCCTGGATCAAGTTGTCGAGCTCGCACAGGGCAAGGAGGTTTTGAGCGTGGCTGACCTGGACGAGGCTGTCGGTCTCTGCCTGTGCCAGGCGAGCGCGATGCCGGACGGCGAGAACCTGCGGCAGGCGTACTTCGGTACCGACGCACCCGATCCGGAACTGGCCGCCGTGCACCGTGCCAGCGCAGCAGTTTTGGCCGCAGCTGTGCGGGGATGCCCGGTCGACAGCAATATCGACCTGCTGATGGACCGTTTGTGCTGCTACACCCCGGACCTGGTGCAGTTTCTGGGCAGCTCAGACCTGGAGGAACACGCCTTGCGCTGGCGTGGGGCGTTATTGCGCAACTGGTCGGTTTGGGCGTGGCGGATGCTGTGGGCAAGACTCGTCGCCCCGCTCACCAGGCCGGGCACGCGTGAAGAGGCTGCCGGCAGTTTCGTCGACACCCTACCGGCCATCCTGGTGCGGCAAGCGCTGCGCGAGGACCTCCCGCCAACCATGGATTCCAATGGTGTGCTGCAGCCGGCAGAACACGACCTCAACGATGAGGTTGACCGCGACGGCGGTGACTGGCCTGTGCTGCAACTGCTGCGGCTGCTTGCCGTGGGTGCCCAGCGAGCCGGCGAGCTCGACGGCGCCAGCCGGGAAGCGTTCCTCCGCTACGACCAGGCCGGCATGGGACCAGAATGGTTCCGTAGCTGGATCGACGACCACGCCGACATGCCGCTGCCGGACGCGACGCGGGCACTGGCGTTCGGGTTGTTCAACCGGGCGGAGAAAGTGAGCCGGGACAAGATGCAATGGACCCGCACGGGACTGCGGATGCCCACACGGCTGCGCGTGGTCGGCGACCGACTGCGACTGGAAGGACGCGAGGGCAGTGCACCGGCATCACTTCGCCTGGACACCTTCGCCAGTGTGTTACTCCAGCTCGGCGTCCTCGAACTCACCGACAACGGCACCGCCTGGGAGCGGGGACCGTACAGCATCGAGTCGGCCAACCACGCATGAACAACGACCTGACCGGAGCGCCGCCGCCGCGGCTCCTGCACGAGTTACCGATCACAGACCCCGAGGAAATCCTCGTCCTCACCTACACCAGCGACCTGCCGTTCTTCGAAGACGTGTGCGTGCGACAGGCCCGCGCCCGCGGCGCGCGCGTCACCATCGTCTACGACGCCGGGTACGTCGAGCCGGGACTCGCCGCAGGAGGTGGACCGATCACCGACTACGTGCCCGTGCCGGTGGTCTGCCGGTCCGGCGGCGCATTCCATCCCAAGCTGCTGGTGGCCGCGTCCGCCACCGAAGCGCTGATCTCGATCGGTTCCGGGAACGCGACCTCAGCGGGATGGCACCACAACGCCGAAGTCTGGACCCACCTGCGTATCGACGGCCCGACCGTCCCCGTCCTGGTTGACGACCTGGCTGCCTGGCTTCGTCGGCTGCCCGACCAGCTGTGGATGGAGCCGCTCGGCAAGCAGCGGCTGTACCGCGTCGCCGACCTGCTCACCACCCGCCCCAGCCAGCGGGAACCGAACGAACCCCGTCTGCTTACCAACGACCGTGCACCGATCGTGGATCAACTACCCTCACCGGAGGGCCGCGTTGACCGGCTGGGGGTCGCCTCGCCGTTCTTCGACCCGCCCGCCGACGCACTGACCGCGCTGCTCACCAAGCTGCAGCCCGGCATGCTCGACGTCCTGCTGACTCGTGATGCCCAGGTTGACGCTGGCCGCTTGCGGCGGGTGTTGGACCGGGTGGGCACCGTACGCGTCATCCAGCCCACAACGTCGCGCTATCACCACGGCAAGGTGCTCGAGTGGTGGTCCGGTACCGGCGGTGTTCTGATCACTGGCAGCGCAAACTGCACCCGAGCCGCACTTCTGCGGTCGATGCACGACGATCGTGGCAACTGCGAGCTGGCGCTGCTCCAGCAGATCACCGAGTCGGTGCTAGACGCGGTCGAGGCGAAGGAGACGGACCTCGACGAACTGCCCTTACGCACACCGGAGCGAGACTCGGATGCCGCCCCGGCCGTCCGAGTGCTGACTGCGCAGATTCTCACCGAACCCGACCGGATCGAGATCACCGTTCTGGTGAACGCGGGCCCGGTGCCCGACACCCTGATCATCGACGTGGCAGGAGAACTACACACCGCAGCGCGCACTGCGACGAGCGAAGCCATTCACACCTATCGGCTCGACGGCGACCCACGCTCGCTGTCACGGACGGTGACCATACGGAGCAGCGACGGCATCCTGCTCGGAACCGCGCTCGTCACCGACGTGCACAGCGCGTTGTCGCGGGTGCGACATCCATCGCCGCTGGAACAGCAGTCACTTCCCGAACTACTCGGTGACGACGTACAGATGCAGGCGTTACTCGACGCACTGCGCAAACTCGCCGAAGTTGTACCGCCTCGACCCGACGATGAAGAAACACAGCTCCCCCGCCGGCGACGCCGCGCCCGGGTAGAAGAGGACATCCGCCGCATGGTCGGGTCCGCACTGTTGAACCTGGCCCTGGGCCGCGACCGCAAGACGACACCACCGGGCGGCCAGGACGACGGCGAACTCAAAGGCGACGACAACCCCGTCGACCGCACGGCCCGGCAACAACCGACCGCCAAGAACGCGACGCCCTCACTGAGCGCGGCAGCTGCGATCCAAGCCCAGACCGAGAATCAGCGCAGAAGGGCACGCGCCTGGTTCCACCGGCTCGTCGAGGAATCGAACGGCTGGCCGTTGGCGGCGCAGCTGGCGTCGTACCGCAGTCTGTTGATCGCTGTCGGGGGCGGCCTCTGGCCGCACCCGCAGGACTGGGCCTGGCTTGTTCACGACGGGTTGAATCACCTTTGGACCACCGAAGAGGAAGAAGCCCTGGCCGAGGAACACGCCGCTCTGGCCGCCGTCGGACTGCTGGCGCTCCGCCACGGAGTGCTTTCTCAGCCGGACGACCCGGAGCTGTTCGCCGGATTCGAGGACTGCCTCGCCGACTTCCGAGGGTGGAAGGAGTGGGCGCTCGCGGCGACGCAGGAATCGATCGAAAAGTACGCGTACCAGCTCAGCGGCTACACCCTCGGACCACGATTCACCGCAGTCAACATCCGAGCCGACCTGGCGTGGCTGCTGGATCACGACGCGATCGACGACGCCCTCGACCGCCTCGATGACATCGCCGACGCGGTTTACCGAACCGCCGACGGCACCGTGGTGATCCAAGCCAGGAAGGACCCGAAACGGACCGTCATCGACGCGCTCGACCGGTTACGCGACTTCCCGGACACCCACGTCGTCGCCTACTCCAACGGTGAGGCCCACGGCTGGTGGAACGGTCGACGCCTACTGCTGGCCTGGCCGACCCGTACCGGATTGCTAGCCTCGGTATGGCGCAACCTGTTCCTCGGTGTCGCCGGCTACGCCGGCAACCGGCCATTGCCGGCCCCTACAGGAACCGCCCTCGTCAGCAGCCCCGACGAAGCATGGATCAAGCTCGGCTCCGCGTGAGGCTCACACGGTGCACCACGAACCGGTCGACCCCGGTCACCATCCGGACAACGGGCTACCACGTCCGGCGCGCGCCGCCCGCATAGACATCCACGTCACGCCGACGGTGTTCTGGCCCGATCCGGCGACAGGGCTGCAGGTAGCTTCCGAGACCTAACCTGAGGCATGCCCGGTCGGCAGCGATCCGGCTCACAAGGCGAGCGACCAGCGGGCCCGGTAGCAATCCGGTCCGTTCCCACTCGGAACCCCGCCGGCCACCCCGCCGGACCGAACACGGCTACCATCAAACGTATGTTCGATAGCCTGCGGTAATGGAGCTCCCCGCCGACTTCACTGACCGCGTTCGGGCACTACGCGACCCGGAGCGTTTCCGGCGAGAAGTGCTCGACATGCTGCACCACCAAGAGCAGATCGACGCACGCCAGCCTGCCGTCGAGAAGCAACGACGGGCGTGGGCCGCATTGGAGCCCGAACTGGCGCGCCGATACGCCGACGCGATCGCCGCCCCCTGGGCTCAACTGCTAGCCCTTGCCCGGCCGACTCCGCAGCTGCTCGCTGAAGCCGCGGCCGCCCGCGAACGTCTCCAGCGCCGGATGGGCGGCGCTCCTGACGCGTTGGAGATTCGAGCACTGGTCCGGGTCGACCGGCAACGCAACGCCGATCGCATCGCCAGCACCCGTGAGCGGGAGAAGATTGCCATCCGGAACCGTCTTGCTGCGGCCGGCCTGCCGTTCCTGCCAGACCTCTTCCTTCCTGTAGACCGGCCAGCCGAGGAAGCGACTGTTGACCCAGGACGAGAGACTCCACCTGGTGCGCGTCGGGATCGCGGCAGGTGATTCCCTGTCGGGCCACGAACGCGGGCACTCCAGGACCCGCGTGTAGGTGGACGCCCAGCACCCACTCGTGAGGCGACCGGCCGGAATCAGCACCCCGAATGCGAGGATCGTGGCATGGTCACTTCGCTGGCGGATCATGTTGTGGACACCGGCTACGGAAGGCTGTGGGCGGTACAGCTGGACGACGGCCGGCTCGGGTTCACCGGTCAGGTGACCGTCGCTCCCGGCGAGTCACCCGCCGAAGTGACGGTCTCGGTCGACGTCCTGGTCGTCTGCGCCGACGACCTTGCCGACATCCGCCCTGCGGGCGGCGCCGGCGTCCACGTGCGGGACGCGGCTACCCTGCCCGAGGAGATCAGCGCCGCGGTCCGGACCGCCGTCGTCGCGTACCTGCACTCAGCACCGGCCAACGAACTGCTGCTCGATCACCTACGCAACATCCTGGACGACGTCAACACACTGATCGCCCGACACGGCGACGACCGGTCCGGGCACGCCCGGGCGTACCGCGGCGAGGCGATGTACCGGGCCGCCAGTCTGCTCACCGCCAACCCCGAGGTCCTCGAAGTCGTCGACCGCATGGCTAACGAATGGCAACGCTCCCCGGAGGAGCTCATCGAATCAGCGCAGCAGATCCTCCACCGACAAGGTTTCCAGCAGGGATATCAGGAAGCTGCAGCCAGCTACGCAATCGCCCTGCTCACCGACAGATACGGCAACGCCGACCCCGAACTCGTCGACGCGCTGCGCCAACACACCATCGAGCAGATCACCGCCCTGATCGGCAACGCGGCAAACGCAGAGGAACTCGCCGCCGCACTCTGACAACGTCTACGCACCTCGTGCGGCCGGTACAGCGGTGAAAGCCGCGTACAGCCAGCGCTGGCTACATTGAGGCGGCACCCGCCGCCGAACCCGAAAGTGAACAGCTACGAGCTACCCGGACGACGCGAGACGACGAGGCGGACCGGCCTGCACCGGATACGAGCCTTCAACCACCGCAGATTTCATCGCCACAGTGCGGTGAAATCGTCCCGCCAAATCCGCGCGGTGCGACAGCTCAGCACACTCCACGAACCAAGAATCACCCCGGTCGTGTAACGACGCGCACCCCCGTACCAGGAGCACCAGTGCGAATGCTCGCCCGCCCCGCTGCCCTCGGCGCCCTGCTGCTCACTCTGTCCGGTTGCGGCAGCCCTGAACCCGCGAACCCGCAACCGGCCGGTTCGACCACGGCCGCCGCAACGACAGCTGCCGCTGGATTCGGAACCGCATCCGCCGACGCGGAAGCCGCCGAATCGAAAACAGGCAAGATCCACCTCAAAGCCGGCGAGAAGGCCGAAGCGGCCGCCGAAGGCACCGCTATCGAGGTCACCGTCGCCGACCCGAAGGTCATCAAAGCGCCGGACGGCTGGGGTGACGGCAACATCATCATCGCGACCGTCACGTACAACCTGCTCGACGGGCAGGTGGAGTACGACGAGACCGCGTTCACGCTTGTGCTTGCCGACGGCGAACGGATCGACGCCAGCACCGTCGCCAGCGATACCGGACTGCCCGGCCGGGCACTTGGCTCCGGCCCGCTGACCGCACCCGACAAGGCCAAAGGCCTCATCACCTTCGATCACGACACGAAGTCCCTCGACGGGTTGCGAATCCAATGGACCGCGAGCCCGGCCGGGTTCACCTGGACCCTCAACTGACCCAAGGCCGGCAAGACAAACCGCAGAGTGGCGGCCATCAGCCGGTGGTCACCGGCGGCGCGTCCCAGCGCTCGCAAGTCGTGCATCATCTTGGTCAACGCTATCGTCGGAGGCACCCCGGGAGTCGGTCTGCGAAGGCTGCCGACACGGCCAGATCCGGGTGGTCGACGACGAGGTGCCCACCGACACACGACCCAGTGCACCGGCCGGCAGCACCGCCGCATCGGCGTCAAGTGCAGCCGCAAACCGTGCGGAGCATCCTTGTCGGTGAGCCGCCGGGGCGGCACGGGCGGCCGTCACTCGATCACACCGCCTGCTCCGGCGCACCGACGCCGCGGCCAAACGACGCCGGAGCTGGACGCCGTCCGACCTGGCACCACAGCAACCCGATGTCCAGCATGAGGTGATCCTGATCGTCACCGGGGCTGTGCGCTGCCCTGTCGGGCATACAGCATCGCGGTGATTGCCTCGGCAGGTTGCGGACGGGCGTGCCAGTACCCCTGCTGGACGGTGAAGCCGAGTTCGTCAAGCAGGCGGCTGGCGTGTTCGTCTTCGACGCCTTCAGCAACGCTGTCCATGCCAAGGCGGGCGGCGAGGTTGGCCACGGTCGCCACGATCGCGGCGACTTTGGGTTGGGCCAGCGCCGCGATGAACTGCCGGTCGAGTTTCAGTTCGTCGACGGGCAGGCCTGCCAGAAGGGCGAGGCTGGTATGGCCGGTACCGAAGTCATCAATGCTGACCCGTGCGCCGCAGTCACGGACCGCGTGTAGCAGCCGGGACGCCTGCTGCGGCTGGGCTACCACCGCCGTTTCGGTGATCTCGACCGTAAGCAGCTGCGCGGGCAGGTCCCAGCGCAGTAAATGCTGCGCGATCCGGTCCGGTAACGCGTCGTCGGTCAGGCACCGTGCGGACACGTTCACGCTGACCGTCAGCGGCACGCCTGCGGACGACCAGACGCTCCCCTGCCGGATGGCCTCCTGCATGACGTGGTCGGTGATGTCGCTGATGATCGGGCTGTGCTCCGCCGCCGGCATGAATGCCGCCGGGCTCAGCAGCCCACGACGGGGATGGCGCCACCGCACCAGCGCCTCGACTCCGATGATGTGATGGGTGTGCCGGGCCACCTGCGGCTGGAAGAACACGACCAGTTCACCGTTGTCCAGACCGGCCCGCAGCTCCGCCTGCAGGTTCAGGTCTTCGCTGCGGGCGTCGTCCAACGCCGGGGACCAAAGCTGGAAAGGCCGGCCGTCGCGTTTCGCGGCAGCCAATGCCGTCGCCGCCCGGCGCAGCAGCAGCGGCGGCGCGCTGCCGTCCGCCGCGGCGATCCCGGCGGTGAACGTGACATCCACCTGGGCACCGCCCAACCGGTACGGGCCGTGCCGGCCAGCGAGGCGCCGGAGAATGATGTCCGGCAACTCGGCGCTGGCCGGCTGTGCAAGCCAGACGGCGAACACGTCTCCGGCAATACGCGCCAGCGGTGCCCGTGGCCACACCTGCTGCAATGCGCCGGCCACCTCACGTAACAACTCGTCGCCCTGGTCCCGGCCGAGTGCGGCGTTGACGTGAGCGAATCGGTTGATGTCACACATCACCAGCGTTCCGGCCCCAGACGGGTCTGCCGCGAGGGCGGCCCGCAGTCCCTGCTCGTTCAACAGGCCGGTCAACGGGTCGTGCGTCGCCGCGTACCACACCTGCCGGACCAGACGGGCCAGCAGCACGCTCGACGTGGTCATCGCAACCGCCAGCACGGTCACGAAAAAGCCGTTCTCCCGGTTCCCCGGGTCGGTGACCGTCAACGCGGCGCCGGAGATCAGCAGGCTCCAGGCCAGATGGGCGATGAACGCCGGACGGTTGAAGAACATGGCCGCATAGGCGGTCACGAACACCGGCAGAAACGCGAACGCCGCACTGTCGACACCACCGCGGCCAACTACGGTCAAGCAGCCCGCCAGCAGGGACATCGAGCCCGCCACGCCATGCGCGACGCCCTGCCGGATACCGGGTATCAGGGCGAGAATCACGGCGGCCACGCTGGCTACCACTGCGGCAGCCACCAGCGCGGGCTCGGTCACCAGCCAGCCCGGCATCAGCGCCAGCCAGCACACCATCGCGAACACGCCGGACAGGCAGGCGAGCACGAACCGGGCATCGCCCAGACGCCCGGAAGCCACTGCCGCCAAGCCGCCGAAGCGGTTCACCGCCACGCGGGCCGGCCGCCGTGACACTCCCGTTCCTGCCTTCAACCGCGCGACCTACCTCAATCCCACGCACACACCGGCACCGGACCGCCCGCGACTATGATCGGCTTCTCGTCGGCTCGGCTGAGCAGCAACACGCCCCGCGCTCGCGGCGGCACCCCAGCAGCCGTCTCGCCAGCACCCGAAGCGGCCGACCTCTCTAGGGCGACGGCCGAGCCGACGGCGCCGAAGGCGGCTACGAGCGGGCAGTGTCCGGCCAGCGCCGCAACCAGCAGGCCAGCGCCTCATGACCGGCGCAGCTCACCGGCATTGCCTCGAACGGAGGTCTTCCGGTCTGCGTCATCATCCGGCGGACCGTACATGCGTCGCCCGCCGCTGGCGCGATGAGCAGAAGCAGGGTCGTCTTGCCTGAAGCCGGACCTCCAGGACGCGGGCAAGGATCCGCGAGCGCTGCTACGCAGGTCCAGATTGATGCACGGCTTGCGGACGGTTCAGCCATCGATTCGTAAGGGACCGCACTGCCCGGGCGCGCGCCGCCCGACTTTCTGCTGCTGCGCCCAGGTCGTGGCCGAAGTACGCGCCGTATGCCGACGTGAGAACACCGCCCGCGGTGATGCAGGTTCCGACGACGCCCGCGATACCGAGAACCGACTCGTTCACGTTGGGCTGCACGACGTCGTGCACCGATATACCGCCGACGGCCGACAACGCTGCCCTGCCATGCGAAGCGACAGAGGCGGACCGACGCAGGTCCGGCCGATCAGGGAAAACGGTCGCAACCAACTGGCTTACGTCGACATCGCGTGCCGTCGCCGACCCGTCGTCGGTGAAACACAACCGCGGTGGCTCGCCGACGGTCTTGATCCCGGCCTCAGCCATCCGGTCGAGCAGCGTGGTCACACGATCGTTCGCGTCGCGCAGGAGATCTGCCGCGACCTTGCGGCTGACCGGCAGCATCCGCGTAACGTTCTCCCGCAGCGCGGCCTCGTCGAGCAGCAGGGCCACTCCACGCAGCAGCCGCAGGTCGGCATCGATGCCGGGCTCGAGAACATGCGCGACGGTGGCAGCTGCTTCGCACGTCGCCTGGCTCAGCGCAGCGTGCGCGGCCAGCGGTATGGTGTCGGGCGCCTCCAGCAGCCGCTGCGCAGCTTGCAGGTGACCGAGGGCGCTCCCGGTCGTCTCGTCCATGAATACCAGCACGTCGTGCCACAGACGACCTCGTTGCCCGGCCGGGTCGTTCGGTGTCACCCGCCGCCAGCGGTCATCGTCGGCCAGGAAGGGCGATCCCGGTTGAGGTGCACGCCGGTACTGCTCGGCTTCGTCCTGTGAAGCAACACGTTCACGTTCCAGCACCCGGACGATGCGGCGCACCACCAACGGCGTCGAGGAATCGGGCGTTTCGACGTCCCGGAACAATCGGTCGAGCGGGATTCCCAGCGCCCCGGCGAGCAAAAACAGCGTCCGGATCGACGGGATCTTCTTCGCATGCTCGACATCGATCAGGTACCGGCGCGAAAGTCCGCTGCGTTCGGCGATCTCGTCGAGGGTCATTCCTGTCGCACGGCGCGCGGCCGCGAAGGCATGCCCGAAAGCCTCCTTCGGGAAGGGAGGCGGCTGACGGATCACCACGTAAGACAATCCGGGCAAACTCTGCGTGTCAGTGATCTGCAGAGCACCGAAGTTGCGCATACTGCTGCCTGTCGGCAGCTTCCAACGGTTCAGTCAGGTTCTGATCATTACGCCCGCATCGTCAACGACCCGGCGAACTGAGTCATCGGCCGCCGACGGACACGACATTCCTTCATCGCCGCGCGGCCGGGGCTGGCTGCGCGTCCCGGAGATCACCGCAGACACTCGTCAACACGTCAGGAGAGAGCATGGAATCCTGCACGGACACCATCCGGTTCAACGGGGAACGGTTCCGCAGCATCCGCCAAGCTCAGTGGGGCGCTTTCTTCGACCACCTACATGTCCTCTACATCTATGGCGTGGTCAGCTATCACCTGCCAGCAGGCCTGGTGTACACACCCCACTTCTGGCTCGTCGGCCAGCGACTCTGGTTTCAAGTCGGGGAAGAGGACCGCCACGACGACGACTTCGGCAGGTGGCGCACGTTCGCGTCCGCGATCCGGTCACGGCCGTACGGAGTCAAGGTCACCTACGCACCCGGCGCCAACGGCCACGACGACCCCTCCGTCATCCTCGACAAGGACTGGCGGCCGCTGGAGAGCCTCTACAGCATCGGCGGCATCCCCGACCCGGCGACGATGACAGCAACCGGACCCTCGCCGGCTTCAGCGTCGATGCAGACCTTAGGAGTCGGCGGCTATCAGTGGACGATCTGCCCGACGTGCACAAAACTCGACGCCGACCGCAACGGTCGCACGAACCATCTGCGGTGCGGACACGGCAACCATCGACGGGCTGAAGATCCCCAGGCCGATCATCCCCGCCTGCTCGACGCCTACCGATTCGCTCAGCGAACCCGCCCAGCACACGCCGTCGGCCGCTGCCTGACCTGCGGCGAAGCAGTCCACCGCGGAGATCTCATTCTGCCAGGCTCCCAGACCGGCCAGCAGGAAGATCATGCTCATTGCCACCTGCCCCGCGCGCACGACCGCAGCGGACCCGGGCAGCCACCTGCACGCCCGACCACCCGGCGGCCACCCGGCGGTCCAGGCCGCGCGGCATCCAGGCACAAGCGGCGATGACATCCGCCCGGGCCGGCAGGCATCACTCGACCATGGCCACCTCCGTAAATGAATCTGCCGGTAAGCGGGAACCGGCAGGGCCATCCAGATGCCGGCATCCAGTGCAGGTCGACCCCGACACCCGGTCACCCGAAAAGGGCATAGGCCATGATTCGGTGCTCTCCAGAGCACCGTTCGCCGGTATGGTGCAGGTCAGCCGCGGCCAATCGCTGGCCCTTCGCCTGATCGGCGTCCCGACGACTCTCGGGGTGACGCCGCCGGACGACCACACCTCCCCAGCCAGGGAATGGCACTCCCCGCCAGGGAATGGCAGATGGTTACCCGAGACAGAAGGCTTTCCATTGAACGACCTACCAGTGCGCTTCACGGGTGTCGATTTCCCCACCATCGTCCACGCCCGGTGGGCGTTGTTCTTCGAGGACCTCCGGATGTCCTGGCAGTTCAGGCCCACGACATTCGCGTTGGGCGGCGGGCACGTCTACGAACCGGACTTCTGGCTGCCGAAGCAGCGCACATGGTTCCAGGTCGGGGATCCGGATTACCTCGACGACGACTTCCGCCAGTGGCAGCAGTTCGCTGCCGCCGCCGACGAGCAGCCGTGCCCGGCACGGGAGCAGTTCACCACCGGGATGAGCTGCCCTCAGCACAGCTCGCACTCCGATCCCCCGCTGCCGGAGGAATGGCAGGCCCGCCGCCTGATCTTCACAACGGGTGGTGCCCCGGACCCTGATCGGATCACACCGACCGGACTGCAATGCTGCGGCCGCCACGGCTCCCTGTACAGCTGGTGGAGCCCGCACTTCGAGTGGACTGCATGCCCCGAGTGCGAACTCGTCGCAGCCGAGGAGAACGGTCGTGTAGATCATCTATCCTGCGGCCATCGCAGTGCCACGGCCCATCGCGCGGATGCGCCGCAACTGCTCGCCGCGTACCGGCTTGCCCGCCAGGTCATTTCCGCGCAGCTCGGCGGGACCTGCGCGCATTGCACAACGCCATTGAACCGAGGCGACCTCGCCGGCGCCGGACGCGCCGTCAAGGGCCGGCGCTGGTACCACGCCGACTGCCTCTTGGCCGCTCGCCGCCGCCGTTACCAGCTTCTGCAGGACCGGACCGAAAACGACGATCCAGACGACAGCACAGGCGAACTACTGGCCGGCTGACGGGCTTCCATCTGTCCTCATCCGCGCAGCAGGCCGCCCCGAAGTCGAAGCCTCGGCCCCCATGGCGTCATGGCAGAGGTCCGGCCAGGCTGCCTACCGCCTCGGCGTAGTAGAGAGACTCATCGAGGTGGAAGGCGATCTGCCGAACGGACCAGGCGCCATCTTGCCGGGCGTCGAGTTCGGCGTCCGAGAGTTGTTGGAGCCGAATAGTGAAGACCTGCGCCAGCCGCGTGAGTCGGCTGTTTGCTTCATCCAGATCCTCGGAGGTGAACGGTGCGAGGTCAGCGGGTGTGGTGATGGCGGATGCGTGCCAGTGATCCGGAATCGTAGGTACGCCAGCGATCAGTGCCTCAATCTGGGCCAGATGGTCGATGAGATGGTCGGTGACGCGCCGGATGGCCTTGTGTGGGCTGTAGACCCGGTCATCCACCACCCGCGGCTCGCCATCCCATCGCGTCCAGGTCCGGGCCAGTTCAAGAACCTTATGGACCATGCCAGTCACCACTTCGGCGGGGTCACGGGCATCGGTCACGGGGGTGTCGGACATCGCGGCTCCATCGTCAGGTTCGGGTGCCGAGATGGTATCGGCGCCGACCGACAGTCTCCGGCTCTTGTGATTCCGAGCCGCCCGGTCCCAGAAGAGGATTCACAGGTGAGACGGTTATGTCAGAGCCTGCCGGTAGGGTGCCGGGCGTGCCACAGCCAGCAACAGATGTCGGGTTCGCGCAGCGCGTGAAAGCGTTAGCGTGCACCGCGCCGCTCCACGACCTCGACAGTCGCAAGACGCAGGTACAGACGGCGGACTTCTCCGTATACCAGATGAGCGAGCTGGCGCTGAACGCCATCGACCTGGTGACCTTGGCGATGGACTTCGACGCTGGTGCGCCGCCGGAGAAGGTCATCACCGACCTCGCCGTCTTTGCCGGCCGGCAGGCCCCGGACCGAAGCGACGCCGAACACGTGCGGGTCGCACGGTGGATCCTGGAGAACCTGCTGAACGTCGGCTCGCTCGACCGGGGCTTCCGTGCCGTGTACGGCATGACCACAGGCGACGGCAGCTACAGCCGCTACGAGTTCGACTTCAAACTCCTGGAAGAAGTGCCCGCCGCGGACGGCAGCATCTTCCTGCGGGCCACGAACGAGGCCGTCAACGTGCTGGTCGGCGCGCTCGAACTCGACATCGAATCCGCACAGATCGCCGCTGACCTTCGGCTCGAGACCCTCATCCGGCGAGGCCGGCTGTCCGACGCCCAAGCCGCAGCGCAAGCCGCCCGGTACCGGACGATCCAATACGGCGAAAAACTGCGGCAGCGGCTCGAAGCGACCGAACGTGACGTGCGAACGGTGGACTGGCTTACCGAGATGCCGGAGTTCATTGCCGAGGCGGTCGAGCACATCGCCGCCCGGTACAAGGCGGAGAACGCAATCCTCGTCAACATCACTGAAGTTCGCGACACCGCCGACACCGCGCCGCGCAAGCTGCAGGCCGCGCAACTGGTAGAAGTCGTGCGGGACTGCCTGCGCCGGCACGAGCAGCTTCAGGCGGCATTGCAGGGCGCCGGCCGGCGGTTCCGCGCCCAGCAGGACCGGCAGACGTTCGCGCCGGGCAGCGCGGTCGCGGCGCTCGACCTGCACGCACAGCTGCTAGTCCCGGTGCTCACCCTCGCGGTCACCGACGCCGACGAAGCTCTGAACGCCTACTTCGCCCGCAGCACCGGCGTGAACGTGCCACCAGCGGTGCGGCTGCTGGACCTGTTCACCGCTCTGGTGACCCCACCACCGGAACGAGAGCTACTCGGCGGGGAACTCGACGAACCGGAAATCGACGAGGTGCCAGACGAGCCTCCGTTTCCCGCCGAGTGCTACGACCTGCTCGACGACCTGCTCGACCTGGACGTCGACGCGCCACGGCGGCTGTCCGGGCTGCTGGAGGAGGCGCGGACGCTGCACCCGGACCTTCCAGGCCTGGTCGTCGTCCGGGTCGTCGCGCTGGCCGCGCAGGAGATCAACCCGGCTCTGCGGCACAAGCAGCCGACTGTGTTCATCGCCGTGGACGACGGCACCACGCTGGACGACCCGGAGTTCGGCGGCGCCGACCTGATCGTCGCCCGCGCCGCCATCGAGCCGGTGCCGGCCGGCGACCATGCCGGCGTTGCCATGTCTGTCTCGGAAGGGGTTCCCGTATGACGACGACCGCGCAGCTGACAGCGGACGCCGCCCGTCTGGTCACCTACGGACTGCGGCCCAAGCTGGTCCCGGCCCGCGACGACACGTACCGCGACCTGGTGACGCGGGCCCGCACCGACGACGAGTTCGCCGCAACGGTCCAGGCCGTCGCGACCGGCATGGACCTGGTCGTGATGGAGATCAGCGACCGGGCCGGGATCGTGGTCGCCTCGACCGAGGAGAGCATCTTCGCCGTCAGGATGACCGAGTACGCCCGCCGGACCGGCGGGGAAGGCAGAGCCTCCGAACGGGTCCTGCACGCCCTTGCCCATCTGGGTGCGGCAACGATGGCCTTCCCGCGGCCGGCGGATCTGGGCAACGAAACGTACCTGGGGCGGATCACCGTCGAGGGGGTTGAAGCGTTCGTGCGGGAAGCCGCCAGCCGGCTGGCTGAGGCCGCCGCCCAGAACGATGCCGCGGACACGGTGGCCGGCGAGCCGGGCCTGGAGGCGGTGTGGCGGGTGTACACCCGCCGCAAGCAGACCGGCAGCACCGGCGACGGCCGGAAACTGTCCACCAGCACGACCGGGATCACCAACAAGGCACTGATGTTCTTGGCCGATCAAGGACTGCTGGTGCGGACCGGAGACGAACGCGGCGGCACGTTCCGGACCACGCCGCGGTACCGCACCCAGGTACGCGAGGCCGGTGTGGTCATGTTCGACGAGCTGCTGCGTCTCGGGATCACCGAGATCAGCGACGGCACCGCCACCATCGCGGTCGGCTGGACACCCGAGTCGCTGACCGGGCTGTAGAGGAGCCAGAAGAAACATGTACGAGCTCAACCGCATCCGGCTGTTCGGCGTAGGACCGCGTGGCGCCCGGTACACCGACGTCACCCTGGACCTCTCCGGTGTCGGCGCCAGCGTCGGCGGGCAGACCGCCCTGTTCGGGGCACCGGTCCGCCGGCCCAGCCCTTACAGCCTGCTGCTGCTCGAGAACGGCGGCGGGAAAAGCGTGCTGCTGAAGCTGCTGTTCTCGGTCGTGCTGCCCGGCAAACGCAACACGGTCGGCGGCTCGGCCGCCGTCATGGACAAGTTCGTCGTCGGTGACGACGCCGCGCACGTGGTTTTGGAATGGATGAACGTGCGCACCGGTGACCGGGTCATCACCGGCAAGACACTGCAACGCAAGCGCGGCGGCTCGGCCGCGGAGAAACTCGCCGAGCACTGGTGGTCGCTGCGCCCGCACCCGGGCGTCGAGATCGGCACCCTGCCGTTCACCACCGACGGCCGCCGGATGCGCCTGGACGGGTTCCGCGACACGTTGCAGGAGATCGACCGGACCGCACCGGTGACACAGCTGACGTGGGTCGGCTCCGAGGTCGGCGGTTGGGCGGCGCATCTGCGGTCGATAGGCATCGAACCGGACCTGTTCAGCATCCAGCGGCGGATGAACGCCGACGAGGGCGACGCAGCGACCGCGTTCAAGTTCAAGTCCAGCCGCGAGTTCGTCGAATGGCTGCTCAAGGTCGTCCTCGACCCGCAGGACGCGGTCAGCGTCGCCGAAAACTTCGACAGCTACGCCCGCACCGTCGGTGACCGGCAGGCGATGCTGCTTGAACGGGACTTCGCCGACGGCGCCGTCGGATCCCTGCGGCCTGTCGGCGCGGCGCACGACCGGCACCGTGCCTCCCGTCTGGCCCGGGAGACCGCCGAATCCGAAGGCCTTGCTCTGCTGCGACGGGTTCGTGCCCGGGAGGCGGCTGAAGCCGACGCGACCGCCCGGCTGCGGGAACTCGCGAACGAAGCCAGCGCGGCCGCCACGTCACGGGAAACGGACCGGGACCGGGCCCGGGACGTCGTCAACGAGATCGGCCGTCAGACCCTCGTCCTCGAACATGCGGCAGCCATCGAAGAGCAGCGGCAGGCGACCGCCGACCGCGACGGGGCTGACGCCGATCTGCGCGCCTGGGACCTCGCAGGCCTCCTTGAACGGAAGACTGCGGCCAACGTGTTGGCCGCCCGGTTCGCCGAAGAGATCGTCCAGGCCGAAGAGACGGCCCTCCCGGCGCTGCAGGCCCGGGACCGGGCGGCCGGTGACTTGTTGAGGAAACTGAGCGCCGAGGTCGCCGCCGCCCGCACCGAACAAAGCAAGCTCACTACCCTGTCCGCGGAACTTCTCGACCGCGCCCGCGAGATTGATGGTGAGCGAACCCAGACGATGCGGGACGCGGAACGGTGGCGCTCCGAGCAGTCGGCGATCAACACCCAGGTCACCGAAAGCCGACAACACGTGGAAGCCGCGGTCGCCGAAGGGCTGCTCACCGCCGGGCAGCCGGTCGGGCAGGCTGCCGCAGACGCACAAGAGGCGGCGGTAGCCGCCGCCGTCAAACTCAAGGACCTGGAGCACGCAGCCCGCGACGCGCAGGCCGCTGTCCGCGAAACCGGAAAGCAGGCGCAGGCCGCCCACAACGAGCTGGTCGCCACCCGTGGCCGGCACGCCGACGCAGCCCGGAACCTGCAGACGATCGTCGACCGGACCGTGCCACTGACCAGCGACGAGGTCGTCCGGGCGGCCCTGTCCACCGACACCGTCGACGTCGACCAACTCGACGAGCACATCGACAACCTGATCGGGCAGCTGCATGACGACGCGGCGTTGCGGGAACAACACCTCGACGAGCTGCGCGCGGCACACCGCGACGATCAGCGGCTGCTCAACGCCCTCGGTGACGGCGGTTTCCTGCCACCACGCACCGAGGTCGAGGCCAGCATTCAAGCCCTGCAGGCGGCGGGAATCAGCGCGCACCCAGGCTGGCGGTACCTGGCCGACAGCGTCGCCGCCGGCGAGCGTGACGAGATCATCACCGCTCACCCGCACCTCGCCGACGGTGTCATCATTGTCGACCCTGACGCGCTGCCGGCGGCCCGCGACATCCTGACCGCCGCCAGGCTGCTCCCCGCCGCCGCAGTAGCCGTCGGCACCGGTGAGCGGATGCTGACTGTCACCGGTGGCACCGACGCCCGTGGGCTGTTCGTGATCGAACCGAACCCGGCCCTGTTCGACCCGGAAGCCGCCGAACAACGCCGTGAGCAGCTTCGCGAAGCAATGAGTGCGCGCGGCACCGAGATCCAGAACGGTGCCGCCGCCCTGGCCCACCTCCGGACAGTGTCGACCGACCTGGTCGCCTGGCGCCGCGACTGCCCTCCCGGGCGGCTGGCTGAGCTCCGCGAGGACCTCGCCTGCCGGGAAACAGAGCTTGCCACAGCCACCGAAGCCGACAAAACGTCCCGGGAGGCGGCGGAAACCGCCGAAACCGCCGTCACCCGCATCGACGGTGAACTGACCGAGCTGCGCACACTTGAACGAGGTGCCGCTGACCGGTCCGCTACCCTGGCTCGGCTCGCCCAGGCTGTCGCCGCCGTCGACAAGCAGAAGCAGCGGCTGCCCGAACTCGCCGCGTGGATCAACCTCGCAGACCAAACCGAACGTGAACTGACCGAGAAACGCGACCAGGCGCAACATCAGGCGAGCGAGGCGGCCCGAGCCGCCGACCGGGCCGCCGACCGCGCCGAACGTCACCGCACCGAAATGCGCGGCATCGTCACTTCCACCGGCGAACACGCCACGCAGATCCCCGAAACCCCGGTCGGTGAGCTGCGGTCCGCATACCAAGCCGCCGCGGCCACCTACGCCGCCGTCGAAGTCGGCCAGGACATGCGTGCCGCCGCCGATGCCGCCGAGAACGAAGCCGCCCGGCTACGCGCGGAAGTCAGCCGCCAGGACACCACCGACATCGACCGTGCCCAGCAGCTGCTCGCCACCCCCGACGGTGCCGACGAAACCGGACGACAAGCCGCGATCGCCAGAACAAACGGGAACGGGAACGGTTCAACAGCGCCGTCACCGCAGCGAACACCAAGGTCGGCGAACTCAGCAGCGAGTTGAAAGCCGCTACACCTGAGAAGAGCACCACCTGGATCCACCTGCCCGACAACCGGCGTCCCACCAGCGTCGACCACGGCCGGCAGCTGCTGATCGCCGCAACCGCCGACCATCACAGCGCCCAGCAACGACATGAGGAAGCTGTCGCCCACGCCGCCGACCTGGTCAGGAAAGTGAACGAAGCCGGCGAAGCCGCACGCGCGTTCCGGGAGGTTCTTGCACCCCTGACCGCCATCCTCGACAACCCGCCCGTCGACCCCGGCGACGCCACCGAACCGTACGAAGGAACTCCGGACGCTGCCGGCACCGCCACTGGCCGGGTCCAGGACGCGCTACGCACCGCCGCGACGGCCGAACGTGAAAGCCGCAACGACGTGAGCCGGCTCGTCGACGTCGCCGTACGCCACGCCAGCCAGGCCAAGTTCGAAACGATGACGAACGTGTCCCGCCGCGCGATCGTCGCCCTCGACCGTGATCAGCTGGCTGCCCGCGCGGCCGAGTTCGCCACCCAGCTCGAGCAGCGCCTCGCGACGCTCACCACCGACCTCGACACGGCGGGTCAGCACCGCAAACTTATCGTCGATCGGCTCGCCGCCCTCGTCGTCGGCGCCCTCAAGACGTTGCGGACCGCGTCACGGCTGTCGAAACTACCCGCGGGCCTCGGCGAATGGGAGGGCAAGGAGTTCCTGCGGATCAGGTTTCCCGAACCCGACCCGACCCTGCTCGCCGCCCGCGTCGGCGAAGTCATCGACGACATGTCCACCGCTGCCAGCACCCGAACCAGCGCCGGCAGCGCGCCCAAACGTGACGGGATGACACTGCTGCTGCGCAGCATCGAAGCGGCCGTCCCGAAAGGCTTCACCGTCGACATCCTCAAACCCGACGCGGTCCTGCGCGACGAACGCGTACCGATCGAGAACATGAACGAAGTGTTCTCCGGCGGACAGGAGCTCACCGCCGCGATCGTGCTCTACTGCACGATGGCTGCGCTGAGGGCTAACGAACGCGGCCAGATGCGCACCAGGCACTCCGGTGTGCTGTTCCTCGACAACCCGATCGGCAAGGCCAGCGCCGAGTACCTGCTCGAGCTGCAGCAGGGCGTCGCCGCCGCCCTCGGCGTGCAGCTCGTGTACACGACCGGCCTGTCCGACGACCGGGCCCTGGCCGCGTTCCCGCTGTGGGTGCGGATGCGTAATGACGCCGACCTGCGCGCCGGACTCAAACACATTCGCGTCGCCGAAATCGTCCGCCGGCAGCTCCCCGACCCGTTCACCGAGGCCGAGGCGAACCCCGACGACATCGCGCCAGGAACGATCACCGCCACCCGCGTCTTCCGCCGGCCAACATGACCAGCCCCGTCGTCGGCAACTCGCTGACCCCACGCGCCGCACGTCTGGCCGCCGAACTCGAGACATGGGGCCGGCGCACGATCACCCTCGCCGAACTATGGACCCTGTACGCCCGCGCCGACCCGGCGTCGGCAACCCGTCCAACCCGGCGCGCCGACCTCGCCGCCGCCGTCACCGCACTGGCCGCCGCCGGCGTAGTGACCGCGTCGAAGACTCTCGACCGGACCGTCGCTCCCCCGCTGCCGGCCCGGCTCACCCTGCCCCCACCTACCACATCCGTGTCCGCCGCTGCCCTGGCACGATCGGTGCCGTGGCGGCCCGAACTGGCCTGGGCGGCCACCGCACGGCTGACCGTCGGGCAGGTGAGCCTGCTGCAGACCGTCAACACCTGGCTGCGTGATCGCGGCCGCGACACCGACGTCATACCCGTGCGGGAACGCTCGCTGGAACTGTTCGGCTACGAGAAAACCCTCGACACCCTCAGGGGAACCATCCTGTTCGCGGCGGGCCGCCTGACTCTCACCCTGCTGCGTACGTTCCGAGCCCATCCGCCGTTGCCGGTCCGCCGTGTCGGCGACGGCTCGATCCTGCTTGTCGTCGAGAACGCCGACACCTTCGACACCCTCCGCAAAACTCTGAACACCACAACCCACGCCGTCGGGCACATCGCATGGGGTGCCGGTGCTGCGTTCGAAGCGTCCGTGCTCAGCGTCGGTGAACTGCCCGACGTCCACGACATCGCCTACTTCGGCGACCTCGACGCCGACGGCCTGCGCATACCCGCATCCGCTGCCTTGACCGTCGCCAGCGAACACTTGCCGGCCGTACGGCCAGCTCACGGCCTGTACCGGCTGCTCGTCGAACACGGCATCCCGCAACCAGGGCAACCGCCCGTAGACGAGCAGCGGGCAGCCGACCTCGCCGGTTGGCTCGACGATACGGCCGCCAGGCCAGCGCAGGCACTGCTTACCGGCGGATCACGCATCCCGCAGGAAGCAGTGTCAGCCAAACTGCTCACCAGCGTCACCGGCGATTGGCTCGCTGACCTGAGCTAACACTCGATCGACGCAGCAAAGCATGCATCACGGGCGCAGGACACTTCGCAGCTACTGGCATGTAACCGGACGAACGACAGACTCCCACGCCTTAGCGACTACGCCTCGATCGCCTTCCGGATCTGCGCGGTCGGCTTGTACGTCCCGGTCTCGACCCGTTCGATGTGATCGCGAGTCAGCATGCGCTCGAGCGCCTTACGCAACGCGGTCTTCGCTCGGCGTTGCACATCTGCGTCCCACGCCGTGTCCACCAACTCATGAATCAGGTCTTCCACCGGCCACGCACGGCTGCCGTTCTCAACCATCAGCACAGCGACACGGACCGTCCACGGGACGCCAGAGTCCCCCCGAGACAAACTTGGAGTGCGATCCTCTTCCGCTACTTGATCAGACGACTGACGCACATCTGCGGCATCCACACTATCCGGCGCTGAAGGCGACGGTGCCCGGCCAGAACGACGGCGGCCAGATGGTGTCTCGCCAAGAGCTGACCCGAGGCCAGCACGCGTGTCCGTGCTCTGTTTCGGCAGATCAACAACATCGTGCGACCGATCAGCCAGATACTTCTCACGCAACTGCACCAAGAAGGCCATCTTGTCGCGGACTCCGCCGATCCGCTCCTCCAGCGCCGCCTTCTCTGCTGCGAGAAGGTCCAGCTCGCCCGTCAGCTGGTCGATCTCGCCTTGGAGGAAGTCAGGGAGCGCCCTGCTGGTCAACGCATCCGGCATGCGAACACGTTAACCGCCTGTTCCAGTAGACACACCCTCGCACCCGCGATGTCGCGCTAGCGGAGGCACGCCGCGAACCGAAATCACGGTCCATCCCCGCGCCTGCAACAGCGTGACCTGCTCAAACACCATAGACACGACCGGGACGTCCACAAGACACGACCGTTGATCGCCTCAAGCTCAAACCGAACACAACCGATGGGCGTTTTCGTTCGCAGGCAGGTTCTGATGATGGAAACCCGACTGGCCGAGCCGTCCCGCACCGGATTGACCAGTCCCCACATCTGGGCCTGCCCCGTTTTGACGGACATCCAAGATCAGGGGACCTGGGGTCTCCGGGAGGATGTCCAGCATCATGGAGAGTGTGGGAAAGAAG